>JBDKTH010001262.1:0-19608 GCA_039680305.1 Thermoguttaceae bacterium
GCTGTGGCGGGCCTCGCAAGCTCGGCACCGCCCTACCTGATTACGGATCTTGTTTGTCAAAACCCATTGGGGAACGCCACGGACGGCGTTCCCTACAGCAGGAATCACAGCCCTCTCGGAATCCAATGTCATTCAGACTGTGAGCGTCCACGGATCGCGATACGGTCGACCGATCCAGCGATTGGCCTCGGCATCGCCGATGAACTGTTCGCTGGCCGGATCCCATTTCAAGGGCCGCTTGAGCCAGTAGGCGAGGTTGCCCAAGTGGCAGACGCTCACCGAGCGGGCGCCGATCTCCACGTCGCAGATCGGTCGCTGGCGGCTGCGGATGCAATCGAGCCAGTTGCCGCGGTGGTCGGTGCTGGTGTAGAGGTGGACTTCGCCCGGCCCGGTGGGCTTGTGCATCAGGTTGTCGGGCCAAGTCTGCAAGTGGCCGCGGTTGACCTCAATCTTCCCCTCCGTGCCGTGGAAGACGACGCCGTTGCCGCCCGCATTGTGCTGGACGGTCACGCCGCTGGCGTACTTGTAGGTGAGGAACTTGACGTCCTTGCCGTCGGGCGGAATGATCTCGACCGGGCCGGAGTCGTCCGTGCCCATGCCCCATTGGGCGATGTCGAAATGATGCGCGCCCCAGTCGGTCATGCCACCGCCGGAATAGTCGCGGTAGCGACGCCAGTAGGGGAATCCGGTGAAGCTGGGCGGCGGGCAGAGGATCGAGTGGTACGGACGCCACGGCGCCGGGCCGAGCCACAGGTCCCAGTCGACGCCCGCCGGCACCGGTTCCTCGGGCAGATAGCAGTCTTCCGACGGTCCGCCCACGTTGACGCTGATCGTCACCAGTTTTCCGATCCGCCCGCTGCGCACCATCTCGCAGGCGAAGCGGAACTCGCGGCTGCTGCGCTGCTGGCTGCCGGTCTGGAACACACGGCCGTAGCGTCGCGTCGCCGTGACCATCGCGCGGGCTTCACGAATCGTCAGCGACAACGGCTTCTCGCAGTAGATGTCCATCCCGGCCTTGGCCGCCTCGACCGCCGGGATGGCGTGCCAGTGATCGGGGGTGCCGATCACCGCGGCGTCGATGTCGCCCCGGGCGATCAGTTCGCGGAAGTCGTTATAGAGGGCCGGGCCCTGGTAGGAACTCCCATAGCCTTCGCGGCGCGAATAGGCATTGACCACCGCGGCCTTGCTCGCCTCGCGCTTCGTCTCTTGCACGTCGCACACGGCCAGGACCTGGACATCGGGCCGGTTGGCCATGTAGCAGACGTGCCCATAGCACTGCTTGCCCACGCCGATGAACCCCATCGTGATCCGCTCGCTCGGCGCGGTGCTGCCATTGAGCCCGAAGGCCGAGGGGCTGACGACCAACGGGGCACCGAACGTCGCGGCCGCCATCCCCTTCAAGAACTGACGGCGACGGACTTGCTCCAAGCGAGGCATGGCAAAACTCCTGTGCGCTGGACGACTGCTCCCGGAATCCCGCAAGGTCATTCAGGAAGGATTATAGTCGGCCGCCGACGCGGGACGCAAGTGACGGGCGTTTTCCGTCGCGGCAGTGGTTTGTGGTATTGGGTGGCATTGGGTGGCATGCCGTCACGGAGCGCAGCGACGGGTCGGCATGTTTTCGGATCCACCGCATGCCGACCCGCGGCTGCGCCGCGTGACGGCATGCCACCCGTCGCCAGATCCGTGGTGATGCAATGGCGGGCCTCGCAAGCTCGGCACCGCCCTACTTTGCTAGTCCCGGTTGGCCGCTCCGTCGCCGAGCCGCTTGAGCAGCCAGGTCATGTTGCCGGCCAGGTTGCGGACGGTTTCCATTCCTTCGGCGTCCTGTTCGACCTCGCCCTTTTCGCGGCCAAAGGCCACGTTCCAATAGGTCGAGCCGGGGACGATCATTTCGCTAAGGAGAAAAAAGTAGTTCAACTGCGCAAAGGTGAAGTTCTGGCCGGCCCGACGGGCGACGACGAGCGACGCTCCCACCTTGCGCCGCAGAAACCGGCCCACCGGGTTGCAACGGTCGACATAGCCCACGCGATCCACGAGGGACATCAGTTGCGGGGTGGCCGAGCCGAAGTAGACGGGCGAGCCGAGCAACACGCCGTCGGCCTCGATGAATCGCTCGACGATGCCGTCGAACGCGGGATCGTCTTGAACGCATCGGATCGTGG
This sequence comes from Thermoguttaceae bacterium, assembly GCA_039680305.1. Taxonomy (GTDB): domain Bacteria; phylum Planctomycetota; class Planctomycetia; order Pirellulales; family Thermoguttaceae; genus JBDKTH01. The sequence continues at coordinate 2,166 of JBDKTH010001262.1, forward strand.
GGCCTTTGGCGCAGCCGCGGCAGCCGGTGCACGGCTTGATCGGGCGACCGGCGAGGGAGACGAAATCGGTCTCGATTCCCTCCTTGGCCAGCACGTCCAGGGCAGACTTCACCAGGATTTCGGTATTGCCTCCGGCACGCGGGCTGCCAGAGATGCCAAGAACCTTCATTACGAGCCTCCTCAATCGCGACCAGGTTGTCCCATTTCGACGGAGTATACCAGAAATGTGGGCTCGCCAACACCCGAGGCGGCGCGTCCGAGCGGCCTGGAGCGGGCAATTACTGGTAGAAAATGTTGGAAGAAGGTAAACTAAAGGGGATCTGTGCGAAATCGGGAGAGGTGATGCAATGAATCAGGTGAGTTGCCCCCATTGTGGGATGGTCCTGTTGAACGATGGCTCCATGGCGGGCCAGACGGTGACGTGTCCGCAATGCGGCCGGCTGTTTCGAATGCCCGCTATCCAGCCGACCGTTGCGGCGCCGCAGACCATGGCGCCGTCCGTCGGAACTTTGCCTCCAGCCCAGGAGAGTCCGTGGAGTGGTCCGCCGGCGCTGCCCACCCCTGGCTTTGCACCGACGCCGGCCGGGCACGGGACGCCGCAGCCGGGCAGCGCAGCGCCGATCGACGACGAGGAGCCGGCCGGCATGTCGCAAACGATGACCCTGACCCTGGCCGGACTGGTGGTCGTCCTGGCGGGTCTTATCGCCGTGATCTGGTTCAATATGGGGACGCGCGGCGGGGATTCCCAGCAACGGGCATCCGTCGCCCGGACGAGGCCCCTCTCCCATTGGATTCACCAGCTCCAGAACAGTCCAAACCCGGCCGACCGCCGCGAAGCCGCCGAATCGATCGTCGAACTGGGGCCCGATGCCCTGGCGACCACGCTGAAGGCCGTGATCACGATTCCTCCGGATGGGCGGTCTTATTCCGTCGATAAGACGGCGGTCGAATACCTGATCGCGGTCGGACCGGCGCTCAAGGGTTTGCTGCCCCAATCGCTCCGCGCAAAAGACGAGAGCGTACGCGTCGGGGCGGCGTACACCTTCCGCGAGATGGGCCGAAAAGCCAAAGGGGCGCGGGCCGACCTGGAGAAGGCGTTGGGTGATCCGAGTCTCTTGGTGCTCCGGCTGGTGACGGCGGCCCTGGGAAACCTGGGGGAAGAAGCTGCTCCGTCGGTGGGGAAACTGATCGAGCTTCTGAAGCACGAGGATGGGCACGTGCGCATGGCGGCCGCTCAAGCCCTCGGCCAGATCGGCCCCGACGCCGATCCGGCCATTCCGGTGCTGACCAAGCTTGTGGAGAGCGACAAGATTCGTCAGGTCCGTCAGGCCGCGCACCAGGCCCTGAACGAACTGAATTTCGAAGAGGTGGAGGAAGATTCCGAGAAAAAGGCCCCTTGAAACGGAGTACCTGTGGATGAAGAGTCTTTACGCAGGCGTGGCGCTTTCATTGGCCCTCTTCATCGCCGCTCCGGCGGTCGCTGGCCAACCGGCCACGGCTCCGCGACCTAACATCGTCGTCATCTTCTGCGACGATCTGGGCTATGGCGACTTGGGCTGCTACGGCCATCCGACGATCCGCACTCCCAACCTCGACCAAATGGCCAGCCAAGGCCAGCGCTGGACCAACTTCTACGCGGCCGCCCCGGTCTGCACGCCCAGCCGGGCGGCCCTGATGACCGGTCGCCTGCCACCTCGCAACGGGATGTGCAGCGACACTCGCCGCGTCTTGTTCCCCAACTCGGCCGGCGGACTGCCGACTGAGGAGATCACGTTGGCCGAGACGCTCAAGGCCGCCGGCTACGTGACCGCCTGCGTTGGCAAGTGGCACCTGGGGCACTTGCCGCAGTACTTGCCCATTCGTCAGGGCTTCGATTCCTACTTCGGCATCCCTTACTCGAACGACATGGATCGCGTGCCCGACGCGCGCAAGGGGCGTGGAATCTTCTGGGACCCCAAGGTCGAGTACTGGAACGTGCCCCTGATGCGCGACGACCAGATCGTCGAGCGTCCCGCCGATCAGACGACGATTACCCGCCGCTACACCGAAGAGACGATCCGCCTGATCAAGGCCAACAAGGACAAACCGTTCTTCATCTACCTGGCCCACAACCTGCCGCACGTGCCGCTGTTCGCCTCCGACGCGTTTCACGGCCGCAGCTCGCGAGGCCTCTATGGCGACGTGGTCGAGGAGATCGACACCGGCGTCAGCCGGATTCTCGGCACGCTCGCGGAACTCGGCCTGGACCGCCGGACGCTCGTCGTCTTCACCTCGGACAACGGCCCCTGGCTCACGTTCAACGAACTGGGCGGTTCGGCCGGTTTGTTGCGCGACGGCAAGGGTAGCACCTGGGAAGGCGGGATGCGCGAGCCGGGCATCTTCTGGTGGCCCGGCACGATCCGCCCGGCGGTCGTCCAGGACTTGGGTTCGACGTTGGATCTCTTGCCTACGCTCACCAAACTCGCCGGGGGCGAACCGCCTACGGACCGCACGCTCGATGGCGTGGACATTTCGCCGGCCCTGCTGGGCACCGGCCCCAGTCCGCGCAAGCTGATGTTCTACTATCGCGACACCCAGCTCTACGCCGTGCGCAAAGGCCCCTATAAAGCCCATCTGGTCACGCGCTCAAGCTACGGCAAAGACAAGGCGGTCAAGCACGACCCGCCGCTCGTGTATCACCTGGGCCAGGACCCGTCCGAGCAGTTCAATGTGGCCGACAAGTATCCGGACGTTGTCGCCGATCTGCTCAAGGAAGTGGAACTCCATCGTGCCGGAATGAAACCGGCCAAATCGCAGTTGGACGAGGTCCTTTCGGCGAAATAGTCCGCACGACCCATGTCTTCTCGGGAACATCCCGACCAACCCGCGATGGCGTGAAACGAGTACGGTGGGGCGGCGCCGAGCCAGATCCGGGGCGGTGCTGTGGCGGGCCTCGCAAGCTCGGCGCCGCCCTACGTGTTGTTGTCCGTCAAAACCCTACAGCTCAGCACTTTGGCGGATAGTCGCGGTAGTCCGGCCCTTGCTGCCGGTCTTCGCGCGGCGTGACCTCGAACTGCTGGCGATAGTCACGCGAGAGTTCTTGGACCCGGCCGTAGCCGACGCGCAACGCGATGTCGGTCAGCGAGAGTTGAGAATAGAGGACGAGTCCCCGGGCATAGCTCAGGCGGAGTCGCTTGACCCGTTTCATCGGCGGCATCCCGACGGCCATGTGGCAGGCCCGGATCACCGATCGCTGGCTGCGCCCGCTGAGCGTTTCGAGCAGTCGCATGTCGATCGGCCGGCTGAGGTCTTCGCGCAGCTTGGTTTCCAGATCCCACCAAAGGTCTGTGCCCGCGTCGGAACTGTCGGCGCGGAATGTGGGCGGCAGCAACTCGACGAGAAGTTCCATCAGCCCGGCGAACACGCGCAGGTGCCTCGTGGTCGGCGAGGCGGCCTCGTCGCGCCACGCGTCGAGCAAGGCCTGGAACAGCTCCAGCGACCGAGGCGGCGCAGGCCACACGCGGTGCTCGAACGGCGGCGGGGCAAGCCGCCGGGCGCGGAAACTGGCCGTGTAGAACGTCCAGGGCACCTGAAGAATCTGGCCGTAGACCGTCTCGTCCTCGTGATACCAGACCGCCATTCCAGGCGTCAGGCGGTAATGGCGACCGCCAATCTCCTGGTGCACCTCCCCTTCGGTGACCACGTGGAGCAGATGTCCAGGCAACGTGGTGCCGACGTAGCGGCCCACACTCGTGCGAGTCAGCTTGTCGACTAGCGCCACGCTTTCGATCAGGCCGCCTTCGATCGGCGGGTGTTTGTCTGGAGCTGCCATGGCAGAACCTGCGACATTACGGGGGTGATCTGCTGCTGGAGTTGCGACATTTCGGAGAGCGGTTGCGACGAACGTTTCCCGCCCTTACGCTATATTAGTCGCACGCGGGGCCGGTGGTCTCGCAACGTTGAGGCAGCAATGCCTCAATTACCTTGGCAATTGTAGCGATCCCGTGAGAGACACACAACCATGACCCAGAAAGCCTTCTGCCTGCGAGGAGCGGCCGGCCTGATCGCCCTCGGTGTTCTATGCGTCGCGCAAGTCGCGTGGTCCTTGGAATACCCGGGCTCAACTCCCGGGGACGCGGCGATGACGCGCAGCGGAGATCAGATCGTTCTCGGCAACCAGGTTCTGACCGCCACGTGGACCGCGACGGCCGCGGCAGCGCGGATGCCCGAGGTCCGGGCGGCGGGATCCGGCGGCCAGTTTCAAGCCTCAGCGGTGGCCCCCTTCCAGATCACCTTCGCCGATGGGCAGGTGCTGAAGGCGAGCGATCTGAAAGCGGCAGGGCCGGTGGAAGTCACCCGGCTTGAGCCCAAGCCCGACTCGGTCCGGCTGGCGCCTCGGTCGGCCGGCTGGCAAGCGGTTCTCCCGTTGACCTCGGCCGACGGACAGTTTCGCGTGCGTTGGCAACTGGTTCTGCGAGACGGCTCGAACTACGTGCGTCAGGAATTGACCGTTACGAGTCAGAAACAGGTCACGCCTCGCGAACTCGTGCTCGGCGGCATCCGTGCCCAAGAGGCCCGAGTCGTCGGCGTAGTCGACGGCTCGCCGGTGGTTGCCGGCAATCTGTTCTTCGCCTGCGAACATCCGATGGCCAAGCATCGCGTGACCGATGGCGACGTGGCCGTCTCTCTTCTACGCTACCAGTCGCTCGCGCCGGGCGAACCGTGGACCGTCAGTTGGGCGACCGGCGTCGTGCCGGAAGGGCAATTGCGCCGCGGGTTCCTCCACTACGTGGAGCGGGAACGCGTCCGTCCCTACTCGCCGCTGGCCTATTACATTTCCTGGTTCGACATCGCCGCCCCGGAAGTGAAGATGACCGAGGCGCAGTGCCTGGCGGTCATCGAGGCGTTTGGCACGGAACTGGTCAAGAAACGGGGCGCGAAGCTCAATGGCTTTGTGTTCGACGACGGCTGGGACGACAACCGTACGCTGTGGCAATTCCACTCCGAGTTCCCGCACGGTTTCGGCTTGATCCAGAAGACGGCGGCCAAATACGGGGGCATCACCGGCACGTGGATCTCGCCGTGGGGCGGCTACGGCAAGGCCAAGGCCGAACGCCTCCAGTATGGCAAGACCCAAGGGTTTGAGGCCAACCGCCACGGCTTCTCCCTGGCCGGGCCGAACTACTATGGCCGCTTCCGCGACGTGTGCAGCCAGTTGCTCCGCCGCGATGGGGTCACGTATCTCAAGTTCGACGGCGTCGGTGGGGGAAACGAGTCGACCGGCCCGGGCGCCGAGTATGGCCCGGACATCGAAGCCCTTTTGCACCTGATCGGCGACCTCCGCAAGGTCCAGCCGACGCTGTTTATCAACACGACCGTGGGCACCTGGCCGTCGCCCTACTGGCTCTGGCACAGCGACTCGATCTGGCGAGCGGGCGCAGATGTCGGCTATGCCGGCGTGGGCACGAAGCGGCAGCAGTGGCTCACCTACCGCGACATGATCGTGCGCAAGTTCCGCGCCCTGCCGGCGCCGCTCTATCCGCTCAATTCGCTCAAATCCCAGGGGTTCATGTGCGCCCCGCTCAGCGACGCCGGAAAGCTCTCCAACGATCCTAAGGACCTGATCGACGACCTGCACATGGCGGCCGCCTCCGGCACGCAGCTCCAGGAGTACTTCGTGCGCCCGTCGATGATTCCCTCCGAGGTCTGGGACGCGATGGCCGAGACCCTCAGTTGGATGCAGCGCCATGCCGACGTGCTGGTCGACACCCACTGGATCGGCGGCGATCCGGGCAAGGGCGAAGTGTATGGCTACGCCTCCTGGTCGCCGCGCAAGGCAATTCTCGTCCTGCGCAACCCGACGGATCGTCCGGCCCAGTTGGCCGTGGACGTCCAGACCGCCTTTGAACTTCCCCAGGGTGCCGCGGGCCGGTTTGTGTTAAAATGCCCTTGGCAGAAGAGCGGCAATCCGTCGGCGCCAACGCTGGTGGCCGGCCGTCCTCACCTGTTCCAACTGGCTCCGTTTGAAGTGCAGACGTTTGAGGCGACTGCCAGCCCATCGCAATCCTCCCAGTGACAAGGAATACCCGATGCGAACGCTTCCATGCGGCCTGCTCATGTGTCTCTCTCTTGTCTCAATGACCGCGACCGCGAAGGCGAACCAGGCAACGGTTCGTGAGGTCACGCTGGAGATTCCCACCTACAAGCTCGGCCCGGACGACAAGAACCCGCCGCTGGCCAACTGGAAGGTCTACCCCTATGCGATGAAGACCGAGATCACGCGAGAAAAAGCTCCGCAGCAGTACCGGGCCGTGATCCTCGAGAACGACTATATCCAGGTGATCATCCTTCCCGAACTGGGCGGAAGGATCTATGCGGCCCACGATAAGACCAACGGCGACGCCGACTTCATCTACCGCAACCACGTGATCAAGCCGGGCTTGGTGGCCTTGCGCGGGGCCTGGATCTCGGGCGGGATCGAGTGGAATTTCCCCACCCATGGGCATACCACGCAGACCGTTTCCCCCGTGCCCTACAAGATCCTCCAATGCAAGGACGGCAGCGTCACGTGCGTCGTCGGCGCGATGGAATGGGCCCGGCGCATGAAGTGGTCGGTCTTCACGACCGTCTATCCGGATCGGGCGTCGTTCCACAACCGGATCGTGCTGCACCACCCCACGCTCACTCACAACAACGCCTACTTCTGGGTCAACGCCGCGGTCCACGCCTGGCCCGAGACCCGGGTGACCTTCCCGCCGGCCGAGTACACGTTTGCCGGGATGCGGAAGAATCCGCGACCGTGGCCGCTCTGCGACGGCCAGGACAGCTCCTGGTACAAGACCACGCCGCACCCGTTCGACTTCTTCTGCGGCACGCCCGGCGACTACCAGGGGGCTTACCATGTCGAGCGCGACTGCGGCACGGTGCACTGCGCGTCGCGTCATGGCGCTTTTGGCAAGAAATTCTGGACCTGGGGAACCGCCCGCGGCGGCATGATCTGGGAAGACCTGCTGACCGACACCGACGGCCAGTACATCGAGGTCCAGTCGGGCCGGATGCCCACGCAGGGCGATACCTGGATCTTTGAACCGCACCTGACCGAACGCTGGGACGAGTGCTGGTATCCGGTCAAAAAGATGCAGGGATTCGTGAAGGCCAATCCGGACGCGGCCGTGAACCTCGCCCCCCGCGGCGACAACCTCCTCGCGGCGCTAAACGCGACCCGCGAGTTCCGCGATGCCACGGTCGAGATCTACGCCGACGGCAAGCCCGTTTTGTCCAAGACGGTCACCCTCGGGCCGACCTCCACCTGGCAACAAGAGATCCCCGGGGCCGGCCGGGCCAAGCAGTGGAGGCTCGTTCTTCGCGATGCGGCAGGCCGCCGGGAGATCATTCGCTGCGATCGTCCGGAAAACGTGAAGATCGCGCCGCCGGAACTCGAACCCGAATTCCCCGCCACCGACAAGGCGACTGCCGAAGAGGTCTATCTCAAGGGCTACTACGCCCTGAAGCACTGGAATCCCGTGCAGGCGGCCGAACTGTTTGAGGCGGCTCTCCAAAAGGACCCCGGCTTTTCTCCTGCCCTGCGCGAGCTGGCGATCCTCCGCTACAAGGACGGACGGTTCCAGGACGCGTTGGACCTGGCCACCAAGGCGCTCCGTCGCAATGACGACGATTACAAAGCTCGCTACTACCGGGCCCTGGCCAAGATCCAATTGGGGATCGACGAGCGGACCGAAGAGGATCTCGACCTGATTAGCCGGCGTGGAGCCTATCGGCATGTGGCTCCTTACGTCCTCGCTTCGCTGGCCATCAAGCAGAACGACCTGCCTCGTGCCAGAACGCTCTTGCGTCAGGTGGTGGCCTGCAACGCCCAGGATGTCAAAGCTTGGGTCATGCTCGCCGCGGTGCTCCACGAGTTGAATCGGGATGCGGAAGCCCGGGCGTTGGTCGACGCCGTTCTGGTTGAGGATCCCCTTTACCACCTGGCGATGATCGAAAAGACGCTGCTGGAAGGAAAGGACGCTTGCCAGACGCTGGGCGACGATCCGCAGTACTACCTGGAGGCCTCCTGCGACTTCGCGGAAATGGGCCTCGTGAAAAACGCGGTCGCCGCCCTTGATCTGGCCAAAGCCGACCATCCCCTGTTGGCCCTCTATCGGGCTCGCTACAAGGCCGACGGCCAGCCGCAGGCTGCGAAAGAGGAATGCCGCCTCGCGTTTGAGCTCTCGGCCGACTACGCCTTTCCCTTCCGCACGGAAGACGAAGCCGTGCTCAACGCGGCCCTGCGTCAGTGCCCCAAGGAGTGGAAGCTGCACTATTACCTCGGCACGCTCCTGGTCTCCAGGAACCGCTGGCAAGAGGCGTTGAAGCACTTCCAGGCGGCCGAGGCCCAATCATCCAACTACGCGGTGCTCTATAACAACCTCGGTGAGATCTACGCCCAAAAGCTCCACGACCGCCCCAAGGCCGTGGCCGCCTACGAGAAGGCGATCGCCGCGGACCCGAGCGACTATCACTACTACGTCACTCTCGATCGGCTCTACGCCGAGGCCGGCGATCAGGCCAAACGGGACGCCCTGTTCCAAAAGGCCCCCGCGGAGGTCAAGGCCGACTTCCGAGTGCTGCTCCAGCGCGTGCACTACCTAGTCGACGTGGGCCGCTACGACGAGGCGCTCGCGTTGCTCCAAACGCACACGATCCACCCCTGGGAAGGCTGGGTCGCCGGACGCGTTGCCTATCTGCGCGTGCTCCACGGCCGGGCGGACAAGGCGATCGCCGAGCGCCGCTACGCGTCTGCCGTCAAAGACCTCCAGCTTGCCATGGAGTATCCGGAAAACCTCGGCGTGGGCAAGCCGGACAAGCCGAACCATGGCTGCGAGTACTACAAGCTGGGCCTCTGCTACAAGGCCCAAGGCCAAAAGGACCTCGCCAAGCAGTACTTCGCCAAGGCGGCCGCCTCCATGAATGAACCCTCGCCCGGCAGCGCCGACTGGCATGCCCGGGCCGAGCAGGAGCTAAAAGAGCTGGGCGGATGAACCTGGATCCGCCAGACGAGAGCCTTGGTGAGTTGGCGATACAGTGCCAACTCGCTACGGGACCGGATTGACTCACGCGGAGCCGCGGAGACGCGGAGAATGTGGTTTGATAAACAAGATCGGTAGCACCTCCGAGGAAACTGGGCGAACACTAGTCTGCACGGATCAACACGAACGAAAACAATCAGTGTCGATTAGTGACGACTAGTCTTCCTCTTCCCCTCCGCGGCTCCGCGTGAACCTCTTTTTTACTTCACCTCCTTGGCCCCAACCAACCGGCGCACCACCTCGGGCGTGATCTCCTCGAGCGAGTCGACGACCAACTCGGCCTTGGCCAGGCCTTCGCGCGTGCGACCGGTGCTGGCAAAACCGATTGCCGCCGCGCCGGCGCCATGGGCCGCATCCACGCCCAACGGTGCATCTTCGACCACGACGCAGCGGTCCGGAGGAATTCCAAGACGCTGGGCCGCCTTCAAGAACACCTGCGGATCGGGCTTGCCCCGGGTCACGTCGGCCCCGGAGACCACCGCTTGGAAGAGCGATTGGGCCTGGAGATGATCGAGAATCACCTCGATATTCTCCGGCGGCCCTGAGGAGCCGATCGCCAGGGCCATGCCGGCGTTGTGCAGCCGTTCGATGAGCGCCCTGACCCCCGGCATCGCGGGAAAATCGTTGGCGAGGATCTGGCGATAGGCCGCTTCTTTGCGATCGTCGAGTTTCCGGATCTCCGCCTCCGTCAACTCTTCGCCCCACCAGGCGGCGATGATCTCGCGACTCGTGCGGCCGAAGGTCGCGGCGAATTGCTTCTCCGTGATCGTCAGCCCTTCCTCGGCCGCGATCATGCGCCAGCTTTCAAAATGGGCCTGGTAGCTATCGACCAGCACCCCGTCCATGTCAAAGATCACGCCAACGCGATTATCCATCGTCTTGAATCTCAGCTTGCGAATAATAGACTTCTTCCCCCCGTTTAGCCGCGGCACTTGTGCCCGGTCTGGAGCAGTTGCTTCGCAGCCAACACGGGGCTCAGCCGTTCCTCGGCCAGGCAAGCAATATCCGAAGAACGAGCAAGAATGTCAAGCTTGCCCGACAGCGAGATGAGCCCCCTTTGCGGAAACAAGATGGGGGCGGCAACCTGATTGCCGCCCCCAGATGTCAGCTTGCCGGGTGTGTCTGTCTGCCCTCCGCCGGTTCAGGCATATTGCTTTTCGAAGAAGTCCTGGCTGCCCTGGGGATCGGGCTTCATCGTGGCGCCTCCCTCATGCCAGTTGGCGGGACAGACTTCGCCGTTCTCTTCGAAGAACTCGAGCGCCTGGACCATGCGCAAGGCTTCCTCCACGCTCCGGCCAAGCGGCAGATCGTTGACCACCTGGTGGCGGACGATCCCTTCCTTGTCGATCAGGAACAGGCCACGCAGGGCCACTCCGCCAGGCACGAGGACGTCGTACGCTTCGGCGATCTTCTTGTCCAAGTCGGCAACCAACGGGTACTGGATGTCGCCCAGCCCCCCCTGCTTCCGCGGCGTGTTGCGCCAAGCCAGATGCGTGTACTGACTATCCACCGAGCACCCAAGAAGTTGGACGCCCTTGGCCTTGAACCGATCGGCCGCCTCGGAGAAGGCGATGATTTCCGTCGGGCAGACGAAGGTGAAGTCCAACGGATAGAAGAACAGCACGACATACTGCCCGCGATAGTCGGCCAACGAAATCTCCTTGAACGATCCGTCGGGCATCACCGCTTGAGCCGTGAATTCGGGCGCCTTCTTGGTTACCAGGACACTCATGCCACGTTTCCTCCTGTGATGTTGAAAATCCAATGCCTTGCCGGTGTTGGGGCGTCGAGCCGCCACGCTTAGAATTTATCCAGCACCGGCCGACAAATTATCGACCGCTCTATCATATATCTGGCGACAACCCTCCCAATGGGTACGTCCTTTTGCCGGATGGGACCATCGGGAAATGTCCTGCTTCCTCGGCTGGCACGGCCGACGGCCCGCTGCGGATTGTAACGGGTTTGCGGCCCGCGCCCGTTTGCATATCTCGTTTTCCAGCCTAGACTTGAGGAGGGTATATCTGATTTCGGGGCCATTGGTCGAGTGTAGAGGGCCTACCAACGATGACCCAGCTTATGAAGACGGTTGTCCGGTTTCTCGCGAGTGATGACGGGACTACGGCGGTTGCCTACGCGGCAATCTTCCTCCTGCTGGTCCTGGCGGCCTTGACTACCATAACGGTGATCGGTCAGGCGACGGCTCGCGGTCCAGAGGCGTTCTAGGGCCGTGTCCGGAGCACGACTCGCCGTCGGGAGCGATCGACGGTATAACGACCAGGACTGCTGGTCCCCGTTTCGGCCGACGCTCCCCACGGTGAGAAAGCCATGTACCGGATCCTCGTCACGCTCGCGCAGCCGTTTACGTTTGTGTTTGTTGGCGTTCTCGTGTTGGCGATCCTTCTGTGGCGGTCCCCGCGCCCGGCAAGGCGGCGAACGTTCCTGGGGCTGAGCGTCCTGCTCGGGGGGCTGACGCTGATCTGCCTGCCTCCGGTCGGCTACCTGTCGCTGCTGAGCCTGGAATGGGCCTATCCGCCACGGGACGAGATGCCCCACGACGTCGACACGATCGTCGTGCTCAGCGGAGCGCTCCAGGTCTATGATCAAACCGGCCAGCACTTCGAATTGGCCACCGACACACTCTACCGCTGCCTGCAGGCCAACAAGCTCTACCGTCGGCGCGGCGGCTGCCGGCTTCTTGTGACGGGCGGGAAAGTGGAGCCCGACCGGCCCGGGCCGGCGTTGGCCGTCGCCATGCGCGACTTCCTGGTTGAGCTGGGCGTCAAGCCGTCCGACATCCTGGTCGAAGACAATTCGACCAGCACGCACGAGAACGCCGTCGAAAGCCAGAAACTGCTCGACAAGCTGGGAGTCACGCGGATCGTCCTGGTCACCGACGCCACCCACATGCCGCGTGCGGCGCGTTGTTTCCGCCGGCAAGGGCTTGAGGTCGTTCCGGCCGCCTGCAACCATCACGCCAACTATTTCCAGCTCAAAGCCCGCGACTTCCTGCCGAATTGCTCGGCGGCGGGTGATATCGAGACCGCCGCCCATGAATGGCTCGGCCTCCTCTGGTACTGGCTCAACGGCCGAATCTGAGCAACTGGGATTGCAGACGACCGTCCACGGGCTGAGAATAGCTCTCACGGGGCAGGGGTGACGATTGGCTCTCGTGCAACAGGAGGCAAGACAATGGCCCGTGGCGTGCAGCTTGCAGAACATCAGGTAGTCCCCGGCCGTCGGCGAAATGCCTGGCTTGGCCAATCACTCTGGCTGGCCGTCGCCGTAGCGATCACGAGCACGGCCCGGGCGGGCGATGGCTGGCCGATGTACGGCCACGACCCGGCCCGCAGTCAGCTCACCGCGGCCCCGCTCCAAATGCCCCTTCAAACGTCGTGGGTCTTCCAATCGCTCCACGCCCCTGATCCCGCCTGGAGTGCTCCCAAAGGCGTGCCGATCGAAGACATTCTCGAATTACGCCGGGTGCATTTTGACGACGTCTTTCAGGTCGTCTCCGCGGACGGCTCGGTCTACTTTGGTTCGTCGGCCGACAACAAGGTCTATTGTCTCGACGCCACAACCGGCCAGATCGGCTGGACGGCCCTCACGGGCGGTCCGATCCGGCTCGCGCCGACCGTGGTGGACGGCCGGGTCTATGTCGGCTCCGATGATGGTTACGCTTACTGCCTCAACGCCAAGGACGGCTCGGTCGTGTGGAAGTTCCACGCGGCCCCGACCGATCGCCGGGTGTTGGGCCACGGCCGGATGATTTCGCTTTGGCCGCTGCGTACCGGGATTCTCGTCGACCGTGGGGTCGCCTATCTGGGCGCCGGCGTCTTTCCGGCCGAAGGCGTATTCCTCTACGCCCTCGATGCGGCAACCGGCCGCGAGCTCTGGCGCAACGACCACTGCGGCGAGGCCCCGCAAAGCATCATCTCGCCGCAAGGCTACCTGCTGGCGTCCAGCAGCACGCTCTATGTGCCGATGGGCCGCGTTTCCCCGGCGGCGTTTGACCTGAAGAGCGGCAAGCTGCTGTCGACCGCCTATTTTGGAAAACCGGTCGGAGGGACCTACGCCCTGTTGGCCGGCGACGAGGTCTTCACGGGCACGGAGGAAATGGTCGGCTATCGGGGCCGTCGCGACGTTTTTGCCGCCTTCACCGGCCGGAAACTCGTGGTCACCGCCGACACCGCGTATGTGGCCACAGACCAGCAACTCTCCGCCCTCGATCGCAAACGCTTTCCCGCCGCCAGCCGGAAGGTGGCCACGTTGCGCACGCAACTCGCCGATCTGAATCAGACCCTGCGAAGCTCGAAGAAGCTCAAGAAGGGGACGGATGCCGAACGCGAGCAGTATGCCCAAATGGAAAAGCGGATCGTCACGCTCACCGACCAGCTCAAGCAGGCCCAGGCGGCGTTCGCCGCGACGGTTCGCTGGAAAGTGCCGTGCAAGTGCCCGGATGCGTTGATCCTGGCCGGCGATACGCTCGTTGCCGGCGGAACGAATCAGGTGGTGGCGCTGGCCGCCGACTCGGGCGCGACTCGCTGGACCAGCCCGGTCGAGGGAACGGCCAAAGGCCTGGCCTCGGCCGGCGGCCGCCTGTTGGTGAGCACCGACAAGGGCGTGATCTACTGCTTCGGCCCCCAGCGAGGGCCTCAAGCCACGGTGCGACCTCAGACCGTCGCCGATCCTTATGCCAACGCCCCGTCGCCGCAGTTGTCGGGCGAAGCGGCCGAGGCGATCCTTCGTCAAAGCGGCGTTCGTCGTGGTTACTGCCTGGTTCTTGGGGTGGAGACCGGCCAGTTGGCTCTGGAATTGGCGAAACGCTCGGAGTTGCGAATTTACGCCGTCTCTCCCGACGCCGCCAAGGTGGCTGCGGCCCAAAAGGCGATCGATGCGGCCGGCTTCCATGGCACGCGGATCTGCGTGGAACAGTGGCCGCTTGACAACCTGCCCTACGCCGATTACTTCGCCAATCTGATCGTCTCGGAAACCACGGCGATCACCGGTCAATTGCCTCCCGCGGAAACCATCGCCCGGCTCCTCAAGCCGCTCGGCGGCGTGGCGGTGGTCGGACAACCCGGGGATACCGAGAAGAACAACGTGCAGAACCAGGAGGTCATTGCCCGGCTTACCAGCGATCGTCAGTTCAAAGCCATGCCGCCCGTGGGCGATAAGCGGGCCTGGCCGATGCTCGTGCGTGGACCGCTTCCCGAGGCCGGCAACTGGACCCACTTGTATGCCAACGCAGGCAACACGGCCTGCAGCGACGACAATGCGCTGCGGTGTCCGCTGGAAGTCCTCTGGTTCGGTCAGCCTGGGCCGGCCCACATGGTCAGTCGCCACTCCCGGGCGGCCAGCCCGCTGGTGGTCGACGGACGGATGTTCGTCCAGGGCGAAAACATCGTGATGGCCTACGACGCCTATAATGGCGTGAAGCTCTGGGAGCGTGAGATTCCCGGGGCCATGCGCGTCAACGCCTCGCACGACGGCGGCAACCTGACGGCCAACGGCGAAGCCCTGTTCGTGGCCATTGGCGACCGATGCCTCCGGCTCGATCCGGCCACGGGCGAAACGGTCCACACCTACCAGGTTCCTCCCGCGGCCGACGGCAAACGCCGCCGCTGGGGATACGTGGCCTGCGTGGGCAAGCTTCTCTACGGGAGTCGAAGCCCGGTGTCGATCAACAGCGAGGCCCTGTTCGCCTTCGATCTCGACAGCGGCAAGCTCCGCTGGCTCTACGCGGGAAAGCAGATCTCCAACAACTCGATCGCCATCGGCGACGGCCGGGTCTTCCTCGTCGATCAGAAGGCCACCGACGAGCAGCGGCAACAAGTCGTCGACGAAAAACGCCAGCAGCTTCAAAACCTGCCCGACCAACAGCGAACCAAGGCCGAGCAGTCGCTCGACAAGACGGATGTTCGGCTGGCCGTTGCCTTGAACGCCGAGACCGGGCAGACGGTCTGGCAGCAGCCGATCGACCTGACCGACTGTGCTGGCGGCGGCGTGGCAAGCATGTACAACCGCGGCGTGCTGCTGGTCTTCGGCGTCTACTTGGACGGCCACTACTGGCAGCAGTTCTTTGCGGGCCAGTTCGCCTCGCGCCGGATCACGGCCCTTTCACACGACGACGGCCGTCAGCTCTGGTCCGAGCCGGTCGGCTACCGCGTGCGCCCGCTGATCATTGGCGACACGCTCCACGCCGAGCCCTGGGCCTTTGATCTGCGCACGGGCAAGCCAAAGACGCGGGTCCATCCGGTGACCGATCGGGAGGACCGTTGGCAATTCGCCCGGCCCGGGCACCACTGCGGCTTGCCGGTGGCCTCGCCGCACGCCCTGTTCTTCCGCTCGGCGTGCTTTGGCTACTACGACCTGGACAGTGATGCGGGCACGATGCACTTCGGCGCCCAGCGGCCGGGCTGCTGGATCAACTTTATCCCGGCGGCCGGGCTGCTGCTCCTTCCCGAGGCGAGCGTCGGCTGCATGTGTCCGTTCCCCAACATGTGCAGCGTAGCCTTCAAACCGGCCGCGCAGAACAAGGCCTTTGCCTACTACAGCGCCCCGGGCCCGTTGACGCCCGTGCGGGATCTGGCGATCAACCTGGGCGCTCCCGGCGATCGTCGCGATCGCGAAGGCACGCTCTGGCTGGGCTTCCCACGCCCGGTCGGCTCGCTGGTCCTCAAACTTCCCCTCGAGGTCGCGTTCTATCCAGGCGGGACGTTTGTCGGACGCAACTCCACCTACACGCCGATCGCCGGGACCGCCACCCCGTGGCTCTACACGTCGGCCGCGCGGGGCCTCCAGAAGTGTGCGATCCCGCTCTTGGGCCAGGCCGACGGAACCGCGGCCTACACGGTCCGCCTGGCATTCGCCGACCCGGACAACGACGAGCCCGGCCGGCGGGTGTTTGACGTCAAGCTCCAAGGCAAGCAGGTGCTGGCCAACTTCGACATCGCCAAGGAGGCCGGCGGACGCGACCGGCCCGTGGTCAAGGTGTTTGCCGACGTCGAGGTGCGCGACAAGCTCGTCATCGAACTGGTGGCCAAGACCGACCCGCGGGCTCCCGAGCAGACGCCGATCCTCGAGGGCGTCCAGGTAGCCCGTGGCCGGGTGTTGAGGCTCGGCTGTGCGGTGCCCGATCTGGTCGTAAGCCATTTCGCTCCGAAACAAACGGCCGAGGTCGCGCTGGCCAATATCCGCGATGCGACGTTCTCGGGCAAACTCGAAGTGGTCTCGCCTCGGGGCTTCACCGTTTCCCCTGCAACCCTCGATCTGCAACTGGCGCGCAACCAGCGGAAGACGATCCCTGTCGCGGTGACCGTCGACGACTCGCTGACCGCCGGCACCTATCCGCTGACCGTCCGGCTGTTGCGCTCCGATGGGACCGTGGAGTTGGAACGCCGTGCGACGGTGGAACATCTTGGCCGGCGCGGCCGGGTCGTGCTCACTCCCGTGGCCGACGTAAGCGTGCAGCAGCGCTATCCCGACTTGAACAAGGGCACCGCATCAGTGCTCCTCGTCGACGGTGGCAATGCGTCGATGGGCGACATCGACCACAGCCTGGCCCTGCTCAAGTTCCGCCTCGACGTGCCGGGCCGTCCGGTCGCCGTCCGGATCCGCATTCCCAATGCGGGCAATCCATCGGGCGACGGCGGGCGGCTCTGCCTGGTCGTCGAACCTTGGGACGAAGAGAAGGTGACCTACGCCACCCGGCCGAAACTGGGCCAAGAAGTCGCCCGGCTCGGCCGGTCCGCGGAACGGGAAGTGATCCAGCGGCCCTTGACGATCGATCTTGAGGGCAAGACCGAACTGAGCCTGGCGATCGACCCGACCAGTTGCGACGGGGTCGACTATCTTTCCCGCGAAAGCGGCGAGCCGGCCCAGTTGATCATCGACTACGAACCGCGGGAGTGATCATTCCTCGACGTCGCCCCGGCGGCGTTTGGCCTCGAGCGTCTCCTCGAGCCGGTGGCGGTCGTCGTCGGCGCTGACAACCAACGGGAGCGTCACCCGGATATGCGTGCCCTTGCCCGCGGCGCTTTCGATCTTCGCAGAGCCGCCCAGCAGCCGGGCACGCTCCGTGACGCCGCGCAACCCGAACCGGTCTTCGCCGACCCGGTGCGGCTCGAAGCCGACGCCCCAATCCTGAACGCTCAGACATAGCTCGCGCTCGTTCCGGGAGAGTTCCACGCGAACGCGGTCGCTCTCGCTGTACCGGCACGCATTGGCCAGGGTCTCTTGAACGATCCGAAACACGGCGTTTTCCAAGGGGCGCGCCAACCGAGGGACATGGCCGCGACAGACCAGCTCGATTTCGGGCCGTCCCGCGTCGCTCTTGCCCGCCACCAGGTTTTCGATGGCCGGGATGATGCCGAATTCTT
>JBDKTH010000796.1:0-2146 GCA_039680305.1 Thermoguttaceae bacterium
TCGACTGCCACGGATCTGGCGGGCCTCGCAAGCTCGGCACCGCCCTACTTGATTACCGTGCTTGTTCGTCAAAGCTCATCAGCGGTAGCCTGACCTACCTAGTTTTGTTGAGGAAGGGGGCCGTGTCAATCGCCCCCAAGGACTTTCGGACTTCTTGGATTCGGTAGGAGTCTGGTTGGTCGAGCGGACCAGTGTCACGCGCAGGGATGCACAGAGCCATTCGACTGAGAGGACGAATAGGACCGATGGGACGAATAGCCCCGACAATTCCCATGGGTCCACTTTTCTCACCCCCCCAACACCCGGCCGCGACAACAGGCAGGTGAGTCTGTCGATGTCGTGCGTGACAAAACGGCAAAATCGTCCGTTTGATTGCTTGATTGAAGGAAGGGAGGCGCATAGGATTCACCCGTATTAGCACCTCAGGCAATCAACTATGCCGCGGTCGCATGATCCCCGGTCTGAGGATCGCTATCACGTTCATTCTTTCAGGGCAAGGGTGAGAACGAACAAGGGTAGGTGTGGCGCATGTGGTTCAAAAGGAAGTCGGAACCGGGGTCAAGGAAGCGAACCGAGGTCGTCGAGGGTTTTGGTTATCTCCTCGAATGGGCGCCCGACGGCATGGTCATTGTCGACGGCCAGGGGCGAATCGTCCAGGTCAACGCCCAAACCGAACAACTGTTCGGCTACTCCCGCGAGGAGTTGGTGGGAAAGCCGATCGAAGTCCTCATTCCCGCACGGTTCCGGGACCGGCATCCGGCCGAACGGGAGGCCTACGTGGCCCATCCGCGGATCCGGCCGATGGGGGCCGGCCTGGAACTCTCTGGGCTGCGCAAAGACGGCAGCGAGTTCCCCGTGGAAATCAGCCTCAGCCCTTTGCAGACCGACGAGGGGATGCTCGTGCTCAGTGCGATCCGCGACAGCACCGTGCGAAAGCAGACGGAGAGTCAGCTCAAAGTCCTGAACGAAGCCCTCCAACGTCGGGCTGCCCAGCTTCGCAAGCTGGCCTCGGAGTTGACCCAGGCCGAGCAGCGTGAGCGCCGCCGCCTGGCCTCGGTGCTTCACGACCACCTGCAGCAGCTCCTCGTGGCGGCACGGCTCAAACTGTCGATGAGCCGCAGGTCGCCGGATATGATCGAAGAGGTCGACAGCTTGCTGGAGGAAGTCATCAAGGCGTCGCGGTCCTTGGCCGTTGAACTCAGTCCGCCGGTTTTGAATCGGCAAGGGCTGGGAGCGGCCCTTCGTTGGCTCGGCCAGCAGACGGCCGACAAACACGGGCTGGCGGTCGAGGTCCAGGCCGATCCGAACGCCGAACCCGCGGACGAAGACATGCGATCGCAGCTCTTCCAGGCGGTGCGTGAGCTGCTGTTCAACGTGGTGAAACATGCCCAATCGTCCCAGGCGACCGTGGCACTGACCACCACGGACAATCAGGGGGTGCGGATCACGGTGACCGACAACGGCGTCGGCTTCGATCCGGCGGACCTCGAGGCCAACTCGACGCATGGTTTCGGACTGTTCAGCATCGGCGAACGGCTTCAGGTCATCGACGGACGGATGGAGGTGGCGAGCCAGCCGGGCCAGGGGACCCGAATCACGCTGGAGATCCCCCACGCTTGCTCGGCGGCCGAGCCGACGACGGCCACCGTCGCTCCTGCGGCAACGGACTCCGGCACCACGGCGACGGAAGTCCACGGTTTCGCCCCCGAAGAGCCAATCCGTGTCCTCCTGGCTGACGATCATGCCATCCTCCGTCAGGGGCTGGCAAAACTCCTGCGCCAGCAGGCCGGGATCGAAGTCGTGGGCGATGCGGCCGATGGCCAGCAGGCCGTCGAAGCAGCCCTCCGACTCAAGCCGGATGTCGTGCTGATGGACGTGACGATGCCCCATGTCGACGGCATCGAAGCCACGCGCCACATCACCCGCGAATTGCCCGACGTGCGGGTCATCGGTCTATCGATGCACGAAGAAGAGGATGCGGCCACGGCCATGCACATGGCCGGCGCCGTGGCCTACCTGCGCAAGGACTCGCCGTCGGAGGCGTTGGTCTCGGCGATTCTCGCGCAGCGGGCAGCGGCTTCTTGAATGGTCCGTGTTTCACGCCGTAGGATGCGTGAAGTCGTAGGGTTTTGACAGACAAGATCGG
>JBDKTH010000233.1:0-3674 GCA_039680305.1 Thermoguttaceae bacterium
CGCCCCGCCTTCGCGCATGACGTTGTACAGAGGAGTGCATGACCGTGTTTCGATTCGCCCCCTACGTTTTGAAGAGCCTCTGGCGGCACCGCGCCCGAACGGTCCTGACCGTGAGTGGGGCCGCGGTCGCGCTGTTCGTGTTCTGCGTCGTCGGCGCGGTCCAGGGAGGCTTGGAGAGCCTCACTCGCCAATCCCAAGCAGATCAGACCCTCGTGGTCTTCCAGGAAAACCGGTTTTGCCCCGCAAGCAGCCGTTTGCCGGAGGACTACGCCCGGACGATCGCGAAGATACCGGGGGTCAAGGACGTGGTTCCCATCAAGGTTCTGACCAACAACTGCCGCGCGAGCTTGGACGTAGTGGTCTTCAACGGCCTTCCGCCTGGAAAACTCCGGGCTGCTCGCGACCTTGAGCTGTTGTCAGACAACTGGAGTGACTTTGAGGGCCGCACCGATGCGGCGTTTGCGGGGCAAGCCGTGGCGCAGCGCCGTAATCTCAAAGTGGGTCAGAAGTTCACGATGGGCGAAGTGACGGTCTCCATTGTGGGCGTGTTCACGTCGTCGGTCACCGCGGAAGAAAACTTCATCTACACGCACTTGGATTTCCTTCAGCGTGCCCCGGGGCGAAACACGGTAGGCACGGTGACGCAGTTTGAAGTCCTACTCGCGGACGGTGCAACACCTGATGCGACGGCCGCGGCTATCGACGCTAAGTTCCGTAGCGGACCTGTCGCGACGACAACGCGGACCAAGGGCGTGTTCCAGAGAGAGACGCTCTCGGACCTTGCCGAACTGATTGGCTTCGCCCACTGGCTGGGCTATGCCTGCCTGGGTCTTGTGCTGAGCCTGGTGGCAACGACGACCGTGATGGCCGTGCAGGATCGCATCAAGGAGCATGGCGTGCTGCAAACGCTTGGCGTTCGCCCGATGCGGGTGTTCCGCCTCGTCTTGGCAGAAAGCCTCCTGCAAAGCCTTGCTGGCGGATTCCTGGGGATCGGTCTGGGGCTATTCCTGCTTGGATGGTGGGGATTCTCCATTGGGACTGAGGGGGTGACGATTGCCTTCAAGCCCTCCGTGAGTCTGGCCGTTTCTGGGGCCGTGGTATCGGCAATAGTTGGCGTACTCGCCGGCCTTGCCCCCGGCCTCCAAGCTGCCCGCACCGAGATCGTTGCCGCGTTGCGGCAGGCGTGAGAACCGACAATCGACACTGCGAGTCTAAGCGTTAGATGTTGTTGACTGGCATGAAACGGATTCATGCCACACATTCCATGTGTTCCGGAGGTCTCCATGCTGCTACGACGAAAGTGTCTGTGCGTTCCCGTCGCCGCGATCCTAGTACTCGCCGCCACTCATTTCCTATGGGCTGACGAAGCCAGGAGCGTCGCTACAGTAGTCACGATTCAGGGGGAGATGTGCGGAGGCTGCGTGAAGAAGATCAAGCTAGCCTTGGCCGACATACCAGGCATCGCCCAAGTGGAAGGCGACTCGAAGACCAAAACGATTACCATCGTGCCTGCCCCAGAGATCGATCTTTCACCACTCGCCATCTGGGAGGCCGTCGAGAAAGCTGGTAAGAAGCCTGTGAAACTCGCTGGCCCTCATGGCATGTTCAAGTCGAAGCCCAAGAGCTGAGTCTCGCGGGCAGCCGACGGCTCCATGCGCCGAGGTTGTCTAGCCCCATTATCGTGCGAAACGAGGAGCTTCGGCCTCGGATCGTGGAGGCTCATTTCGAATAATCGTACCGATCACGGCCCCCCTCTCAATCGAACGGAACTTGCGGATTCTTCGCGAGGGGGCGTCGTGTCGGGGCAGGGGCAAGGCGATTCCTCAACCCGGCGGTCTTCACCACCGGTACCCTCGGGCTGCCCGGCCATCTCCGTCAACCCGTCTCGTCGATCACCGGTGGCCGATCACCGTCTAGCATCATCCCGGAAAATCGACTTACAGACCGCGATGGAGGCAACGGGTTGACTCCCAGAATCGTTGTTCGGGACACATCATCGTGCCGCTCCGCGTGTCCCGAACACATGAACGAAGTCATTGTGGGCTCTTCCGGGATTCAGGTGGGGCAGGGTGACAGGTCCAGGCCGCCGCAGTGGAAGTAGATGGTGTGCTTGGGGTAACTGAACCGGTCGCAGGAGCAGGCGGCGTACGGAAGCAGGCGTAGACCAGCTCTCAGACCGATCGCCACGGATTGCAGCGCCACAAGGACGGGCCCCAGCGGTTCGCATGCCACGTCAAGCGGGCGGCGAAGTACATCAGGTCGTGGATCACGCTGCGCAGACGGCGGCGGAAGACCGGCTTGGAAAGCGGCATCTTCACCTCCGGCGGCAGCGACTCGTTCTCGGCCAGCGCCCGCTGGCCGCACAGCCGCAGGAGGTTGTAGGCCACCAACCCCAACGAGAGCATCAGGGCATTGATGGCGAGCTTCCCGCTCGGCAACCGCTCCAGGTCCATGTCGCTTTTGAGTTCCGAGTGGAACTGCTCGCTGGTTCCATGCAGGTGATAAAGCTTGATGACCTGCTTCGCGGGCAGTTTGAGGCTCGTCCACCAGGTCGCAATCTCGATCTCCGGCACCAACAGCCGCTGGCCGTCGGCGGTGATCGTCCGTTGGATGACCTCGAACACCACCCGGTACACCTTCCCGTCGGTCTCGCCCGTGTAGACCTCCTTGCCCTCCCGAGGCTCTTCCCACTCGCCGTGGGCCTGGGCCTCCTCCGGCCAGTCGGCCTCCGATTTCTTCCGCAGGTTGCGTTTAATGATCCAGCCCACCTGCTTCTTTGTCCGCAACCGGCGGAGGTTGTCCGCATCGTCGTTGCCCGCATCCATCCGCACCAGAAGCTTGCCCGAGGTGACCTGTCGGGCCAAGGCAATCGCCTGGTCCAGGAACTCGGGCGCGCCGTCCTGGCAGTGCTGGTTGCTGGGCCGCAACTCACAGTGGAGCAGGTAGCCCTCCTGACCCAGGTAGGCGAAGTTCGGGGCGTAGCCGGGCGTGGTTGGCGGCCGCGTCATCGTTTCCGGCGAAGAGCCAGTTCTTGCGCTTATGTGGAGCTCCGCATAAACGCAAGAACTGGCTCTTCTGCGGCAGCGACCGCGGCGATCGGGCCGCGGCCATCCACTTCAGCCTCCTGGCCTCCGCGAAGCGTCACGGCCATGCCCCGTTCGTCTATCTGCGCGACGTGCTTCGCCGTCTGCCTGCGCTGCTCCCGACCGCCTGCCCCGAAGACCTCCGCCCACTCCTTCCCCATCGCTGGAAACCCGCCTAAGCCTCGACGCCCCACTGGCCAGGTCCGCGCTGGACCTATGGGTTCCGCCGGACGCTTACGAAAGATGGCCAGATGGCCCTTGGTCAGGACGAGCATCTTGCCTCTAACTCGTTACGGAGTCATCACTTATATCCGACTCATGCCATCAAGGTATTACGCGCGCCCGCTTCCGCAGGCGCGCATGATTCCTTGATGGCGTTGTCAGTTCAGCCACTGACCTCGCGGGCTAAATAAGTGCCCCGTTTCACGTCATATATATGTGGTGGAGGTGCCTTAGCTCTTGAGAAGCGGTGAGGCAGGCGGGGCGGAGACGATCAGGCAGGTTTCCAGCGGTGGGGAAGGAGCGGGAGGAGGTCCTCGGGCGGGCGGGAGCAGCGCAAGCAGACGGCGAAGCACGTCGCGAAGATAAGCG
>JBDKTH010000647.1:0-2673 GCA_039680305.1 Thermoguttaceae bacterium
TTGTGATAGGCCAACCAGATGGCCAGCGGCAGTCCGGCGAGGACGTAGATGATCAGGGGACGCACCGCAATCCACGGTTTGGGCCGTCTATCGTCATTGGCCCATCGCCGCCAGCCCACGGCTGCTAGGTACAGGCCGATGGCGATCACGACCAACGCGGAGGTGGGACGACAGAGCACGCCGCAGGCCGCGGCCAAGGCACACGGCGCAGCCCACCAGTCGTTCCGCTCCATTCGCACCAGACACCAGACGGCCAGCGACAGGTACATCACGTCCGGGCCGCTCTGCCAGAGCGTCTGGCTCGACGTGCTCCAGACGCAGGTCCCTGCTCCGTAGGCAAAGGCAATGAGCAGGGCCGTCCACGCTCCGACAAAGTCCAAGGCGATCAGATACACCAGCGCCACCGATATCGCCACGCAGAACGAGGCGACGAACTTTGCTCCGTACCAAAGCGCCGTCTTGTTGTGGGCCAGATCGTCGACCAGTAGCGACTCGATCGCCACCAGTGGCAAGGCGGTCAGGCCGGCGCCAGGTCCAAACGTGTTGACGTAGCCGCGGCGCTCTGGATCGACGGAAGGCACCAGGAAGTAATCGGGTTGTCGTGGCACGAGACGCTTCGCCGTCCGCAGGTCGCCGGCTGTGAGCTGTGGGGAAAGCCCCTTGGCGACCGATCCAAGGCGGATCAGTCCTGGCGTGGTCTGGTCTTGCGACCACGTGAACAGGTTCACCGCCTTTTGGTCCCAGGACTCAAAGCGGACGGGCCGGTCGCCCTGCTCGTCGCGATAGGTCCAGGAGAACATGTGCGGCATCTCCTCGGGGGTGAACGCGAGATCGCCGTCGTGGAGTAGGCTCATCGGCAAGTAGACCGTTGCCATCGGGTCGCGCCCGATGAGGAAGTCGCCGTTGAGGTGATACAGCACCAAGAAACCGACGAAAACGCCGGCGGCGGCCAGCTTCTGGAGTCTGGTCCGGCAGGAGCTTTGTTCGACGACGGTGGCTTGGCAGTCGTTTTTCACGTGAACTTCCCCTCACGGGATGGGGCGTCGATGGTCGTTGTCGGTACTACCGGACTTCCTCGGTGCTAGGGGTGGCTCCCCTAGTTTAGCATGGGCGGACGAAGAGCAAGACGCAACCGGGACGCACCGAGGACGCTGCCGGGTGGGTTTTGTTCTACTCCGGAGGCGGCCGGCGGATTATCATGGAAGGGTTATCCCTTTTGCACCGCACTCGATCCCCTCGGTTATCGGCGGCCCGGCCGCCGGTCTATGCACATGAGACTCCTTTCCATGCGGCCAATCCTGTTGGCAGCGGCATCCGCCCTGCTCACGCTTTCCTTGTTGGGGCCTGGCCTCGCCGCGGAGCCGGCCCTCCAAGGCTATTTGGACTACAACGCTCATCGCCAGAAGCTTGAGGCGATCGCCAAGAGCCCCCTTGCCGAGTTGAAGTCGCTTGCCCGAACGCATGGGGGACGCGACGTGTGGCTGCTGACGATCGGCACCGGCAAACGGGATGAGAAGCCGGCGATCCTGATCCTGGGGAGCGCGCACGCGCCGCATCTGGTCGGCGGCGAGTTGGCGGTGCAGCTGGCGCGGCGGCTGGTCGAGAAGGCTGGGGCGGAGAAGTCGGTCCGGGAAACGCTCCAGCGGTACACATTCTACGTGATTCCGCGACCTTCGCCGGACGCGTCGGAAGCGTTCTTTGAGCGGCCATTCAGGGAACGCACCCGGAACGCCCGCCCGATCGACGACGACGGCGACGGCCGGGTGGATGAAGATCCGCCGGAGGATCTCAACGGCGATGGGCTGATCACGATGCTGCGAGTCGAGGATGCGGCCGGGGCCTACCTCACGCATCCGACCGACGGCCGGATCGTGATCAAGGCCGAGCCGAAAGAGAACCAGCGGGGCCGCTACTCGCTCTACGTGGAAGGCCGCGACCGCGATCACGACGAGCGGATCGCCGAGGACCCGCCGGGCGGCGTGGCGCTGGACCGCAACTTCACCTTCCGTTATCCCTATTACGAGCCGGGGGCCGGGCCGAATCAGATCTCGGAAGCCGAGACCCAGGCGGTGGCCGACTTCGCCTTCGGGCATCCGAACATTGCTTTGGTGCTCACCTTTACGCCCGAGGACAACCTGGCCGATCCGTGGAAACCGGACTTGGCCAGCGAGTCGCAACGCGTCAAGACAAACCTCCTGTCGGCCGACAGCCCCTATTTCAACCGCGTGGCCGAAGAGTACCGCAAGCTGCTGGGCATCGAAGGCACCCGGGAGGCGCCCGAGGGGGCTGGGGCCTTTCATCAATGGGCCTACTTCCATTTCGGCCGCTGGTCGTTTGCCTGCCGGGGCTGGTGGATTCCGCAGGTCAAGGCTGAGCCCGACACCGCCAAGAATGACAAGTCGGAGGTGAAGCAGGGGGCCGAGGAACTCAATGCGCTCCGCTGGTTTGCCCAGCAGAAGATCGGTGGGTTTGTCGACTGGAAGCCGATCTCGCATCCCGATTTTCCCGGTCGTAATGTGGAGGTCGGCGGATTTCGGCCGTTCGTGACGCTCAATCCGCCGGCCACACAACTGGAGCCGCTGGCCAACACGCACTGGCGACTGCTCGAGCAGTTGGTCGCGTGGATGCCCCGACTGACGATCGACTCGGCGAAGGCGGAGCCGTTGGGCGGGA
>JBDKTH010000560.1:0-6873 GCA_039680305.1 Thermoguttaceae bacterium
TTATCCAACAGCGGCATCGTCAAATACGGGGGAACCAATCCAGCCGCGGTGGCCGACACGGCCAACACGGTCCCCAGGACGATCATCCCGGCCCGTGGGCGAGCAATATAGATGAGCCGCAACAGGGCGTTGGCCGGCGGTTTTACCTCTACCGGAGGACAGTCGGGACAAGTGGTCTGCGACGGGGGTAGCGTCGCCCCGCAGGTCGGACACACCCGTTCGTTGGTCGGGGCGATCGAATCGGCCACTGGCAGGACACCGCGGCGAAACTGGTCAAACTGCTCCGCCAACCGCCGCGCGGCGGCTGTCCGAGCCGCGGTAAAACGCCACTCGTTCAACCACCCGGACACGCCAACCAGTTCCAAGACCCCGGCGGTGCCAAAGTCTCGCAGACGCAACTCGTTCGCATTCCCCAAAGGCCAGGCCTGCACAACGGGCGATGCCTCCGCCGGTCCATCGGGCGTCTTGAACGAGAGAAGTCGTCGGTCGGTCAGTACCACCAGACCGTGGGCATAGTGCTGCCGGCCATCCAAGTCGGGCTCGAACCAGGCCAGGGGTGTTTCACCCTCTTGAAGCTGCGATTCCACGTCCGCGCGCAGGTCAGGGGGAAGACGATTCCAAACTTCTGTAGTCATCGTGAGGCGGGCTAAGCGAGGTCAACAGCGGCGAGGTCACTGGCGGGCACATTCTGCCCTATTGTAGTATTTGCCACGTTTTTCCCAAATGGCGATGTCGGCGGGCGATTCGCCCGATTAAATCGCGCCGCCGTTCGCTTCAGGCGGACCAGCGAAACCTGAGCGGAAGGGCAGCCGATGGAGGGGTTTCCCCAAATAACCATTAGTAGCTATCCACTATCCCCTCCAAATCTTTCGAGCAATTGCGAACTATCTTATTCATAATGAGAACTTAACCGGTCGCGTAACGTACAAGTAAGAAGCTCGACCCGCCCGCTTGCATCACGCCCAAGGACCTGGCCGGTTGGTCCGGTCCGGCAAGATACTGAGAAATCGTCAAGAATGCGGGACGACCTCTTGCTTTTCACCGGTCAGATGGTTTGAATTGAGGTATCACGGGCCGCGCACGTTGCGCTGCTTACTGCCATGATGGGCCTATCTCTCTTCGAGGCATCAATATTCATTGGTGATCGCTCCAATCTGAAGCTGCTCGACGATTTGTCGAAGGGCTCTGCGGGTCATGGATCGACGCCAGAGTTGCTGCCCACGGATAGCTAAAGGCAGTACGCCCCTCTTCTGCGCGACGTCTCGTGCCTTTTCTGGAAGACGTCGGGACTCAACGACGCAACGCTCCGGCAGTTTTCTGCATTCACCCCCATAAACAACTCCACTTGTCGTGATCCATAGAATAGGTCCGGTGCTGCCAATGATGCTAAACCCAGCCCTTTGGGCAAGGTGATCAGATTTACAACGCTTGCCGATAATATCGTTCGAGATGTTTTTGCAGCAAAGAGCGTCCACCCCAAGTTCTCGCCTCTCTCTGCGTTCGGCAAGGTCCCCAAGTTCGTTGCTGTGAGAGATTCACTATGGAATTTCGTAAAGTCCTGGCACTCCGCGGTCCCAACATCTGGGCAAACTTCCCGGTGTTGGAAGCTTGGGTGGACCTGGGACGGTTTGAAGATTACCCGTCGAACACCCTCCCCGGTTTCAACGACCGGCTGATGGCCTGGCTGCCGTCGATGATCGAACATCGCTGCACCCCAGGCGTACGGGGCGGCTTTTTCCAGCGGCTCCGCGACGGAACCTGGCTCGGCCATATCTTGGAGCACGTCACCTTGGAGCTCCAAACGCTGGCCGGCACGCCGGTTGGCTTTGGCAAGGCCCGGGAGATGTCGGAACGCGGCGTCTATAAGGTCGTCATTGAGTACCAGGACGAACAGGTCGCCCGCGAGTGCCTCACGACGGCTCATCGGCTCCTGATGGCTGCCGTTAACGACGATCCGTTTGACGTCACGGCCGAAATCGAACGGCTCCGCGAGTTCACCCATCAGATCTGCCTGGGGCCGAGCACCCGCTCGATCGTCGAGGCGGCGATGGCCCGGGGGATTCCCGCCCGGCGGCTCAATGCGGCCAGCCTGATCCAACTCGGCCAGGGGGCCAAGCTCCGGCGGATCATGGCCGCCGAGACCGACCGCACCGGCGCGATCGCCGAAGAGATCGCCCAGGACAAGGAATTGACCCGGATGTTCCTCCAGGCCGTCGGCGTCCCGGTCCCCGAAGGCCGGCCGGTCACCGATGCCGAGGACGCCTGGGCGGCGGCCAAGGACATCGGCGTGCCCGTGGTCGTCAAACCCCAGGACGGCAACCAAGGCCGCGGCGTGGCTACGAACCTCACCACCCGCGAACAGGTCATGGCCGCCTACGCGGCCGCTCGCCAAGAGAGCCCCATGGTGCTCGTCGAGCGGTGCGCGCAAGGCAACGACTACCGATTGTTGGTGATCGGCGGCCGCCTGGTGGCCGCCGCCCGCCGTGAATCGGCCAACGTCGTCGGCGATGGCGTGCACACGATCAAGGAACTCGTCGACCGGGTGAACATGGACCCGCGCCGCAGCGATCATCATGCCACCGTGCTCAGCAAGATCAAGCTCGATCCGGTCGCCCTGGGCGTGTTGAACGACCAAGGCTACACGCCGGAGTCGGTGCCGCCGACCGGGACGATGGTCCTGATTCGCCGGAACGCCAATCTCAGCACCGGCGGGACCGCGATCGACGTCACCGAGCGGGTGCACCCCGAGGTCGCCGAACGGGCGATCGAGGCGGCCCGCGTCGTCGGTCTCGATATCGCCGGGATCGACATCGTCGCTCAGGACATCAGCAAGCCGCTGGAAGAACAAGGCGGCGTGGTCGTCGAGGTCAACGCGGCCCCTGGCCTGCGCATGCACCTGCAGCCCTCGGCCGGCGTCTCCCGGCCGGTCGGCGAGGCGATCGTCAACATGCTCTTCCCCCAGGGCGACGACGGCCGGATTCCGATCGTGACGATCACCGGAACCAACGGCAAGACCACGACCACCCGTTTCATCGCCCACATCCTCAAGGGGACCGGCAAGCAGGTCGGCATGACCTGCACCGACGGGATCTACATCGACGACCGCCGCATCGACTGCGATGACTGCAGCGGTCCGAAGAGCGCCCGCTCCGTGTTGATGAACCCGGCCGTGGAAATGGGGGTGTTCGAGACGGCCCGCGGCGGGATTCTCCGCGAGGGTCTCGGCTTCGACCTCTGCGACGTGGCCGTGGTGACCAACATCGGCGAAGGCGATCATCTCGGACTGGCCGACATCGGCACCCTCGACATGCTCGCCAAGGTCAAGCGGTGCATCGTCGACGTCGTAAAACCGTCCGGCGCCGCCGTGCTCAATGCCAACGACCCCCATACCGCCGGCATGGCCGAGTATTGCCCGGGCTCCGTGGTCTTCTTCGCGCTCGATGAGAACCAGCCGGTGCTGGCCGCCCATCGCGCCGCGGGCAAGCGGGTCGTGTTCGTCCGCAACAACGCGATCATCCTGGCCGACGGCCCGCAGGAAGAGGTCCTCCTGTCACTCGATCGGGCCCCGCTGACCCACGGCGGCAAGATCGGCTTCCAGGTCGAGAACACGATGGCCGCCGTGGCCGCCGCCTGGTCGTTGGGGATCCCGCTGGACATCGTCCGCACCCGCGTGGAATCGTTCGCCGCCAACATGGAAATGGCCCCCGGACGGTTCAACCTCCTCGACATCAACGGCGCGACCGTGATCATCGACTATGGCCACAACGCCTCCTCGCTCCTCTCGCTCGTCGAGGTCATGCAGCAGTACCCGCACGAGCATCGCACGGCCGTCTATTCGATGGCCGGCGACCGCCGCGACTGCGACCTGACCCGCGTCGGCGAACTGTTGGGCAACGCCTTCGACCGCGTGATCCTCTACGAGGACCACAGCGTCCGCGGCCGTGCCGACGGCGAGATCATGCGGCTGATGCGTGAAGGCCTCGCCAAGGGCACGCGCACCAAGGAAGTGCAGGAGATCCACGGCGCGGTCAAGGCCGTCGAAGCCGGCCTGGCCTGTGCCCAATCGAACGAGTTCGTCCTGATCCAGGCCGACACGATCGACGAGACCGTCCAGTTCCTCCGCCGCTACCTGGCCACGCTCAACGCGAGGGTTCCCAAAGAGCCCGCGATGCCCAGCGTCGCGGTGAAGTAATCGGCGAAGGGAGATTTCCAGAGACGCCCAGGGTAGCTGCAGATGCCGCGGCTACCCTGGTTTGTTTTCGTGGCGAGTGGTTGCCGCGAAGAGGCAAGCAGAACGGCCGCCTCTCCGGCCGGCGCCGTACGCTGCTCGCCATCTCCAAGCTTTCGTCCGGTCTCTCCCTCTTCCTTCGTCCTTAGTCCTTCGTCCTTAGTCCTTCGTCCTTAGTCCTTCGTCAGGCACCATTGGTACGGGGATTTCGTCAACGATCTCTTCGAACAGGGCGGCCGTGGTGACTTTGCGGAGCCGGCTTTCGGGGCGAAGGATCAGGCGATGGGTCAGGACGGAGGGGGCCATGCGTTTGACGTCGTCGGGCTGGACGAAGCTGCGGCCGGAAATCGCGGCCAGGGCCTGGGCGGTGCGGAACAGGGCGATCGACGCCCGGGGACTGCCCCCCAGGTTCAGGTCGTCATGCTTGCGCGTCTCATGCACAATCGCGAGCAGATAGCGGCGGACCTTCTCGTCGATGTGCACCTCGCGGACGGCACGCTGGGCGGCCAGCAGTTCCGCCTCGGCGACTACCGGCTGGAGGTCTTCCAGGGGACTTCCCCGGTGCAGCACCTCGAGCATCTTCAACTCTTCTTCCAGGCTGGGATAGCCCAGGCTGAAGCGGACCAGGAAGCGGTCCAACTGGGCTTCGGGCAACGGGAAGGTCCCCTCATGGTCAATCGGGTTCTGCGTGGCAACGACCAGGAAGGGCGGCTTGAGCGGGTAGGTCGTCCCGTCGACCGTGACGCGTCCTTCGGCCATCGCCTCCAGCAGCGCGGCTTGGGTGCGGGGCGTGGCCCGGTTGATCTCGTCGGCCAGGACGAGTTGGGAGAAGATCGGCCCGGGGCGGAACTCGAATTCGGTGGTCTTCTGGTTGAAGACCGACACGCCCGTGATGTCGGTGGGCAACAGGTCGGGCGTACACTGCACCCGCTTGAACGCGCAGCCCACGCTCTTGGCCAAGGCCCGGGCGAGCATCGTCTTGGCCACGCCCGGCACGTCTTCCAGCAGGATGTGGCCCTCGGAAAACCAAGCCACCAACGACAGGATGATCTGCCGGCGTTTGCCGACGATCACTTTCTCCACATTGGCGATAATCTTTTTCGCCGTCGCCGTTACGTCATTCATGATCGGCCCCAGGAGTTGGACGAGTCCGACGCCTCTATCCTAATCACTCCTGGAATCGGCCGCTAGGGATGCGCAGACGGCGGACGCCCCGCGGAGAGAGATCCTCCCTTGCAGACGGGTTCCCTGGCCGCGTTACCCCCAAAGAGACCACAGACGTTGCCCCTTCCAGCACAGGAGCCCGACCAGCAGGCCAGCGGCGAGGAGCAGCACGCTCGACGGCTCGGGGGCCACCAGGGCAATCTGGTTCTGCCCGAGGTAGTGATAGTCGATCCGATAGTCTGGACCGAAGGCCGACAGGTCGACGTTGTCAAACGTGCCGATCAGCGTATCGTAACTGGCGATCAGGCCAACGCCACCGGGAAGCCCGCTGGGGGCCGTGATTACCAGGCGGTCGTTCGTGGCCGACAGATCCAACAGCCCGTTGACATCGAGCCGGTTGCTCCCCGACGCGTCAAACACGACGGCCAGCACACCGGCGTTGTCGAAATCGACGTTTCCATCGACCACGAGCGGACCAAGATCGCTGCCCAGGGCAAGGGTGGCCGCGGTGGTGCCGGTGAGCGTCACATTGCCGAGGATCTTGCCCGTGCCGCCCAGCGAGGCCCCCTCGCTCACCAGGATCCCCGTGGTCGCAAACGGATCGCTCGCCGGGCTGTTGACCAGAAGGGTTCCCTGCGTGACTCTCACCTGGCCGACCGGAAGCGTGTTGGCGACGGCTTGCGACAGGCGGCTGTTGACCACCACCGTGCC
Organism: Thermoguttaceae bacterium; assembly: GCA_039680305.1. Lineage (GTDB taxonomy): Bacteria > Planctomycetota > Planctomycetia > Pirellulales > Thermoguttaceae > JBDKTH01. The sequence goes on from JBDKTH010000560.1 coordinate 6,104, forward strand.
GGCCCCGAGCTTCTCGAACCCAAAGGTGCCGCCGGCAATGCTGATCTTGCCGTTGAAGGTGGCACGGCCGCCGGCGTCGGCGGTCAGTTGCAGAGCGGCGAAGTCGGGCTCCTGGCAGTCGATGTTGCCCTCGAACAGAGCAGCAAAGGCGTTGGTCCCGTCGTTGACTTCACCGAGGAGCACTTTGGTCTGCGTGTTCGACGTGTTGAGCACCTCGATCGCCTGCTTCAGCTTGAAACTCCCCTGCACGAGTAACTGTGCCGTCGTGTTCAGGTAGGTCCGAGAGTTGAAACGGATCGCGCCAGAGGAGTTGGGCCAGACAACACCGTTGTCGTCGGCCGCCGCGATGATCGCACGGGAGCCAGGCAAGAACGCCACGCGATGGGTGAACGACTGTTCCTTTCCGGCGAAAACGATCTGCCCCCCATTGCTCACCACTTCTAGCAGACTGCCGGTGCCGGTGAGGTTGCCGGCCAGGGTCCACTTGCCCGAAGTCGGGCGTCCCAGCATGACCGTCGAAGCGACCAGTTGGAACGCATTCTGCGTGGTCTGGTTACCGCTCTCCGTCATGGCAAGATAGGAATTCGTATCCAGTTTCACCACATTGCTCGGATCGCCGAAGCCGTTTGCCTTGTTGAGTTCCAGCGGCCCTTTCACCGTCACGTCGCCAACGAAGGTGTTCGAGCGAGTGAGCACGATCGCTTGGTTGTGAGAGCCAACCCCGCTGCTATCCAGGAGAAGCGAAACCGGGCTCGTCGACGAGCCGCCGC
>JBDKTH010000755.1:0-1952 GCA_039680305.1 Thermoguttaceae bacterium
CGGCCCTGGGGCAAGGGTTCGTGAAGGCTGGCCTGACCGAGGGGAGTCGACTGCTGGCCAGCGACGTGAGCCCCGAGGCCCGGCAGCGGTTCCATCAAGCCACGGGCGCTCAGGCCGGCGACGATAACCTGCAGGTGGTGACGAACTCGGACGTGATCGTCCTGGCGATCAAGCCGCAACAGATGGGCAAGGTATTGGCCGAGTTGCGCCCGGCGATTACCCCCCAGAAACTGGTGGTTTCGATCGCCGCCGGAATCCGGTTGGCCGTCCTGGCCGAGGCCCTGGGCGACAAGACTCGTCTCGTCCGTGTCATGCCCAACACCCCTTGCCTAGTCGGTCAGGGGGCGGCGGGCTACTGTCTGGGTGGCAAGGCGACGGCCGAGGATAGCAAGCTTGTCGGTCAGTTGCTCGGTGCCGTGGGCGTGGCCTTTGAGGTGGAAGAGCATTTATTGGATGCGGTCACTGGGCTGTCGGGTTCTGGCCCGGCGTTCGTGTACCTGATGATCGAAGCGCTCAGCGACGGCGGCGTGCGTATGGGGCTGAGCCGGCCTGTGGCCACGGCCCTGGCGGCGCAGACCCTGCGCGGGGCCGCTGAGATGGTGTTGGCCACGGGCGATCATCCGGGCGTGTTGAAAGATCGCGTGACCAGCCCTGGCGGCACCACGATCGCTGGGCTGGCGGCCCTGGAGGCGGGGGGGCTGCGGGCGGCGTTGATCGAGGCGGTCACGGCTGCCACGCAACGCTCGATCGCACTCGGTCAGCCGAAGGGGGCGGCGGAAGGAGGGGGACGATGACCACCGTTTGCCGCATCGACGACAAATTCGTGCCACTGTATCGCATCATGTGGGTCGCCGCCGTGCCGCACTTCTGCGGCTCCGAGGAGTGCCAACGCGAAGGGCAGTATGAGATTCGCCTGGAGCAGGGCGAAGCCGTGTGGGCTGCGACGCCGGAAGAGCGTGACGCGGTGGTGACCGCCTTACAGCAGTGGGATGAGTATGGCGGTCTGGAAGAGACGGACGACGACGATGACATGTAGTGTTAGTGCCGCGTAAACGCGTCGCAAAGGGCTTCACGGGTCGGGGCGTGCCGTGCGGGGCTCGCGCGGCCGCCCCAGGATCGATCAGCGTAGAGCAGGATGGACGATCGCGAATACCGCCAAATTTGCGGCCCTATGGAGATATCCGCCCGTGTCCATGTTTGAAAACGACCAGTACTGCTGGCGCGAGACGTATTTCGTGCTCTTCGACGCCAGGAATCGGCCGAAGCTGGAGGCGACTCGCAAGGCCCTGGCCCACCTGAAGACCCACTTCACCCTGGCCAACCTCACGGCCAACGACGAGGGCTATGTGGAGTCGCTCACCGTGGTTTCGCCCGATGACTTCGCTGCCCTTGATGTATGCTATGTTGACGGAGACGAGGTCGTCGAACAGGGGGCGGAACTGCTGAAGGAAATGGACAGCACCGATGGCACGCCCGACGATCTCCACAAGCGGGAACGGCTGCGAAACTCGACCGGGCGCTTCGACGTCCTGCATTTCGAGCAGGTCGTCGGTCTGGAGGAAGAGGAAGACACCGAGGGAATGCTCGACCCGACGGCACTGCTGGTCGTGCTCGAAGCCCTGGTGAAATTGACCGATGGTGTTGCTTTCGATCCTCATGCCGGAACGTTGCTGTGAGCGTCGGCGGTTGGGTGTTGGGGGAACAGGTCGCATAGGGGAACGGCCAACGACGGAATACTGGATTCCCTTGATTTAGATTCGGTGAAGTCATGCTAGCTAAAGACATTAAGACTGGTGCAATTCTCAACTACAACGATGCTCCGTGCGCAATCGAGACGATCACCGTGCAGACGCCGTCCGCTCGCGGAGCGGCGACGCTCTACAAGTATCGCGCGCGGAACCTGATCACCAAGCAGAAGGTCGACATCGTGCTCAAGGGCACTGATACGCTCG
>JBDKTH010000501.1:0-12800 GCA_039680305.1 Thermoguttaceae bacterium
GGTTGACGTGCGATCCACCGACGATCTACGATACTTCGAGCGGAGCAACGTTCCCATCATCTTTGGACGGCTTTTTAGCCCGCCGTCAGGTTCGTTGTCGCGGGTTTCATCGTTAACTTTCTGTGGAGGGGATCATGTTTCAAGCGAGATGGAGGCGGCTGTGCTGCCTGATGGCTGTGGCAACCCTGGTCGGCTGTACGTCCAAAGACGCCGCTCACCCCAAACGCGTCCCGGTGACTGGCAAGGTCATCTACCAAGGCCAACCGGTTGAAGGCGCACACGTCACGTTCGCCCCGCAGGCCCAAGGGCTTAACCCGGCGTTTGGCACGACGGACGCCTCGGGCGTCTTCAAGCTGAGCACCTTTGACGCGGATGACGGCGCCCAACCTGGCGAGTACGCGGTGACGATCTCCAAGACGATCATCGAAGGCGCCCAGAAGGCCGAAGCCCCGATCCAAAACACCGGCACGCCCCCGCCGCCCCCGAAAACCACCGAGATGTTGCCCGTAAAGTACAAGTCGGCCACCGACTCGGGCCTTACGGCCACGGTCGAGGAGAAAGCCGCCAACGAGTTTTCCTTTGAGTTGAAGTGACGTTCAGCTTGGCGATTGCTCGGACGGCCTAGTCGAGAAGGTCAAACGCCGTGACACGATCAAAGCCAAGCGTTGCCGCGGCGGCAAGAAGTGCAAGCTTTGCTCGAAACGGCTCAAACGCTACGGCCGCCGTCACGGCCCTGGATACGCTGGACCGGAACGGTCAATGGCGGCAATTCTGGCCAAACGCTGCCCCGTCGCCGTTTAGGGGCGTCAGGAAGTCTGGGCACACACCCGCGTCCCGCGGGATGGGCTTACCAGATGCAATCCCGTACACTGAAAAGGCGGGGGGCATCTATCCGGAGAAGAGTTGTCGCGATGGACGATCAGAAGCCCATACGTCGCGTGGTCCAGATCAACAAGACGATCATCGGACCGGTCGCTCCCACGCCTAAGTCGGTGCGGCCCAAGAGGATCAGCGATTACCCAAGCGTGCCGCCGGCCTATCTCGACGTCGCCCGGGTCTATTCCAGCCCGATCCTGATGGGGCCGCCGATCTGCGACGAGCTGATCGCCCTGCTGGAGCATCTGTTCAGCGAGGAAGAGGCGAGCGTGGTGCGGCATCTCGGGTTGCTCAAGGGGCGGACCGCCACGGACGTGGCCAAGGCCGAGTACCGGCCGGTCGACGAGGTGGCCCCGATCCTGCACCGTTTGGCCGATGAGCGTCGGGTGATCGTCTCCAGCGGCCCGGACGACAACCAGCAGTATCGGACGCTTCCCCTGGTGCCCGGCGTGTTCGAGATGGTGCTGATCACCGAGACGGCGGAGACGATGTCGCCCTGGCACCGCCGCTTTGCCGAATTGTTCGAGGCCCTCTTCAACACGGGCTATGTGGCCGACTACCAGAAGGCCGGGGCCCCGAGCGTTCGGTTTCTTCCGGTGGGCCAGGCGATCGAGGCCCATCCCGCCGCGCTGCCAACCGACAAGCTTGAGATTGTCATGGACCGTTTTGAGGTCTTCGGCGTGGCCAACTGCCAATGCCGCACGTCGGCCCGAGCCACCGGTCACGGCTGCGACAAGCCGCTGGAAAACTGCATGACCATGGGCCAATGGGCTCAGCGCGGGATCGAAAAGGGGATCCTTCGCCAGGTCTCCAAGAAGGAGGCCGTCGACATCAAACGCGAGGCCGAGGCCCACGGCCTGGTCAATTGGTTCATCAACGTCGAGTCGACCAAAGGGCAGGTTTCCTGCTCGTGCTGCGGGTGCTGCTGCAAGGCGATGCGCATGGTCAACGAGTTCAACGCCCCCGGCGCGTTCGCCCCGCCGCACTTCCTCCCCCGCCTCGACGCCGCCCGCTGCATTTCCTGCGGCAAGTGCGCCCAGGCGTGTCCGATGGGCGCAATCACCGTCGACACCCAAGCCAAGACCTTCGAGCACCGGTTGGAACGCTGCATCGGCTGCGGGCTGTGCGCCTTGGCCTGCGACCACAAGCGGGCCCTGGCGATGGAGCCCGTGCCCGACTACAAGCTTCCCTATCGCAGTTGGTTCTCCTTGATCGCCCGCTCCGCCCCCAAGGCCCTTCTGACCGGCTGGAAGCTCTGGCGCGAGCGATAGTCGGGTTCACCGATCAGCTAGCCGGCGAGTCGGCCGGCAGCGGCAGCGTACTCTTGTCGGGCGACAACGAGGTCGCCGCGTGGTGCAACCGACGGTCGGCGAACCATTGGATGACGTAGTAGAAGACGGGCGTGAGGAAGATCCCGAAGAAGGTCACGCCGAGCATGCCGCTGAACACGGCCGTGCCGAGCGTGCGCCGCATTTCCGCCCCGGCCCCGCTCGAGATGACCAGCGGCACGACGCCCAGGATGAAGGCGAAGGAGGTCATCATGATCGGACGCAAGCGAAGCCGGCAGGCCTCCAACGTGGCCTCGAACCGGGGCGTGCCCGACTCGTGCTTGGCCTTGGCGAATTCCACGATCAGAATCGCGTTCTTGCTCGCCAGGCCGACGAGGACGACAAATCCGATCTGGGTGAAGATGTTGACATCCATGCCCGCCAATGCCACGCCGGCGACGGAACAGAGAATGCACATGGGCACCACGAGGATCACTGCCAACGGCAGCGACCAGCTCTCGTACTGCCCGGCCAGCACGAGGAATACCAGGAGCACGGCTCCGCTGAACACGAACAACGTGGTATTCCCGGCAATCAGTTGCAGGTAGGAGAGTTCGGTCCATTCAAAGGCCATGTTGGCGGGGAGCTGTCTGCGGGCCAGGGCGCCGACCGTGGCGATCGTCTGGCCGGTGCTCATGCCGGGAGCGGCGGAGCCCTGAACGGCGGCGGCCGGATACATATTGTAACGGATTACGGCGAACGGCCCGCCGCGGTCTTCGACCTTCGCCACCGTGCCCAGCGGGACCATCTCGCCCCGCATGTTGCGGACCTGGAGCCGTCGCACGTCGTCGACTCCCATGCGGTAAGGGGTATCGGCCTGGACGTTCACCTGCCAGGTCCGACCGAAGAGGTTGATGTCGTTGACGTACGTTCCGCCCAATTGGACCTGCAGAGTCTCAAAGACCTCGCTCAAGGGCACGCCCATCGACTTGCATTTGACACGATCGACGTCGACGTACAACTGCGGCACATTGGCCCGGAAGCCCGTGAACAGGCCGACCAGCCCCGGCGTCTGGTTGCCCTCACGTACCAAATCGTCGGCTTGGGCCTGGAGTGCCGGAAGACCGTTGTTGCCCCGGTCCTGGAGCATGATCTTAAAGCCGCCGCCGGTCCCCAAGCCGCGCATCGGCGGCGGGGCGAGCACGGCACATTTGGCCTCCTCGATCTCTTCATAGAACCGGGCACGAAGTCTGGCCGCGATCGCATCGGCGCGCAAGTCGGGCGACTGCCGCTCTTCGAACGGCTTGAGGATCACGAACATGTTGCCCAAATGCGAGCCGGTGGCTCCCAACACGTACGACGTCCCACAGGTGCGGATCACGTGAGCCACGCCCTCGGTGCTGCGCACGATCTGGCCCGCCTTCGTCAGCACTTCGTCCGTGCGTTCCAGCGACGAAGAATCGGGGAGTTGGACCGCGGCGAACAGGTAGCCCTGGTCCTGGGGTGGGATGAACCCCGTGGGCATCCGGCCGAAACTCCAACCGGTCAGGTAGACAAGCCCGGCGTAGACCGCCAGCACCAGCAGGCTGACCCGCAGCATCCGGCCGACAAGCCAGGTATACCCCGCGATCGACACGGCGAATACCCGGTTGAACAGTCTGAAGAACCAGCCTAGCAGGAGATTGACGAGCCTCGCCAAGGGATCTTGCTGGGTGTGCTTGGGCTTCAAGAGGATCGCGCAGAGTGCCGGGCTGAGCGTCAGCGAATTCATTGCCGACAGGAGCGTGGACATGGCGATCGTCAGGGCGAACTGGCGGAAGAACCGCCCGGTGATTCCTGTGATGAACACGCAGGGAAGGAACACCGAGGCCAGCACCAGGCCGATGGCGATCAGGGCCCCGGAGACCTCGGCCATGGCCTTGTGGGCCGCGGCCCGCGGCGACAAGCCTTGCTCGATGTGGTGTTCCGTGGCTTCGACGACCACGATCGCGTCGTCGACCACGATGCCGATCGCCAGGACCAGGCCGAACAGCGACAGGGTGTTGATCGAGAAGCCCATCGCGGCCATGGCGGCGAACGTGCCGATGATCGCCACCGGCACGGCGATCAATGGGATCAACGCCGATCGCCAGTTCTGCAGGAACACCAGCACTACGATCGACACCAGGATCACGGCGTCGCGCAGCGTCTTGAAAACCTCGTGGATCGACTCGCGGATGTAGGGCGTGGTGTCGTAGTGGATGCAGTAGTCGACCCCCTCGGGAAACCGCTCTTTGAGCTCGGCCATCTTGGCCTTGACCCCTTCGGCCGTGGTCAGGGCGTTGGCGCCGGGCAACTGGGCGACGGCCAGCCCGGCCGACGGTTTCTCGTCGATGTAGGTCCGGATGTTCTCACTCCTGGCGCCCAGTTCGACGCGGCCGATGTCGCGCAGGCGCGTCATCTGTCCGTGACCGTCGGTCTTGACGACGATCTCGGCGAACTGTTCCGGATCGGTGAGGCGTCCGAGGGTCGTCATCGTATACTGGAAGTCGACGCCCGGCGAGGCCGGCTGTTGGCCGAGTTGTCCGGCGGCCACCTGCACATTCTGCTCCTTCAGCGCGCGGACCACGTCGCCGGCGGTCATCCGCCGCGAAGTGAGCCGGGCCGGATCGAGCCAGACCCGCATGCTGTAGTCTTGCTGCCCCAAGAGACGGACATCCCCCACGCCATCGAGCCGGGCCAACTCCTCGATGAGTTGGATCGTGGCGTAGTTGCTCAGGTAGAGTTGGTCGTAGCGCCCGTCGGGCGAGAAGAGGTTGACGATCATGATCAGGTCGGGCGACCGCTTCTTCGTGGTTACGCCGACTTGCTTGACCACATCGGGGAGCGAGGGCAGCGCGATCGCCACGCGGTTCTGCACGAGCACCTGGGCCATGTTCAGGTTCGTACCCACCTTGAACGTCACCGTCAGCGTGTAGCTGCCGTCGTTCGACTGCGACGACATGTAGAGCATGTCTTCCACGCCGTTGACCTGCTGCTCGATCGGGGCCGCGATGGTGTCGGCCACCACCTGTGCGCTGGCCCCGGAATAGGAGCAGCTGACCTGCACGGTCGGCGGCGTGACCTCGGGGTATTGCGCCACGGGCAGCGTGAACAGGGCCACCAGCCCGATCAGCGTGACCAGGATCGAGGGCACGGAGGCCAGAATTGGACGATCGATGAAGAACCGCGAAAACATCGGCAGGACTCGCCTCTTCTAGTTGGCCACGTCGCCCGACTTGCCGTTCTTCACGTAGCCCGGCGAGGCGGACGTCTCCGCGGTACTCTTCTCGGCCGTATGGGGGCTCACCGGGAAGCCGGATCGGGCCCGTTGCAGCCCCTGAACGATGATCCGATCGTCGGCCTTCAGGCCCGACTCCACCACCCGCAGGCCGTCGCGCAGCGATCCCAGCTGGATCTGGCGGTATCGCACGACATTGTCTTTGTCGACGGTCAGCACGAACTTCTGCCGCTGGTCGGTGCCGATCGCCCGCTCGCTCACCAACAGCGCCTGATGGGGCGGGCCGATGGGGAGTCGCACTCGCACGAACATCCCCGGCGTCAGATACTTCGCCTTGTCGAACCGTCCACGAGCCCGGATCGTCCCGGTGTCCGGGTCGACCTTGTTGTCAACGAAGTCGAGTTGCCCCACGTGGGGAAAGCCGTCCTCGTCGGCCAGGCCGATCTCGACGGGCACCTTCAGCTCCTTGATCCGGCTGAAAAGCGTCTTATCCCCGGCCCGCCAGCCGAGACGCTCGTACTTCAGCAGCGTCGGCTCCTCGATATTGAAGTAAACGTAGACCGGATCGACGGTAACGACCGTGGTCAACATGCTCGAATCGCTGGAGTCGGCTTGGACGAGATTCCCCTCGGTCACCAGACGCCGGCTCACACGGCCGTCGATCGGCGAGGTGATGCGCGTGAATTCGAGACTCAACTCCGCTTCGTCGACCGCGGCTTCCGCCGTCTGGATCGAGGCCTGGTGAACCTTGAGGTTCGCCACCGCCTGCTCATAGTCATCCAAACTGAGGGCGCCCGACGGGCGCAGCCGCTCGGCGCGGGCCAGATCGGCCTTGGCTTTGTCGGCCAACGCCCGCAAACGCGCCAGTTCGCCCTTGGCCCGATCCAGGGCCAACCGGTATGGTCGCGGATCGATCTCGAACAGCAGGTCCCCCTTCTTGACCTCCTGGCCATCCTGGAAATGGATCTTCACGACATAGCCGGTGACCCGGGCGCGAACCTCCACCTCGCCCACGGCGGCCGTCTGGCCGGGAAACTCGACGTAGTCGACGACCGTCCGGGCCTCGGGCTTGGCCACCGTGACCTCGGGGATCGGCGGCTTCACGGCCGCCGGCGTTTTGCCGCCGCACCCGGTCCAGGTCAGCAGTCCGATCGCCAACAGGATTCTGATTCGTGGTGTCGTCACGTTCTCCGATGCCTTATTGCTTGCCCGTTCTGCGCAACCGTCAAGATCTTCGAGGTTATCTTCGGCCTATGCGGAAATCAACGGCTGTCACGACGGCGAGAGCTTGGACTGTAACCGGTTTGGGAGGGCAATTGCGGCCAGAAAGAACTCGCCGCACGAGTGAGGAAACAATGCCAGCCTCTTGTGTGGCACAATGTCGAAACCTTCGGTTTGCAAACGGCAGGCCAGACGCGGGGGGAAACGTTGGTGTGAATCTAACACGAGAGAACATTTATACTTATAACTCCGCCAACACCTCAAGGGAAGGGTCGATGTGTCGAAACGGCAACATCGATGTCGCTTTTGCCAACGCGCGGACGAACCAAACGATCCTCGCTGTGGCCCAAAAAAACTGGTTGTCGCCGTGTCACGGCGGTATGGGCTCGTGCGGAATTAGCCGGATTTGTCGGCCACTCCGCTGGCCACACAACGGTGAGACGCAACCGCCGATTTGGCTGCCACACGCACTCCACCTCACCCCTCGCACGTAGAGCGTTTGCTTTTTCGTGCGTGTCGCCTTCGTATGCGACCAAAAAGGTTGGCCGATCGCATCGCCCGAGGGGCAACTTTTTTCGCTGGTCGAATTGTCAAGGATCAAACGGCGTGAGGCTCGAGGCCTCCAGGTCTGAACATAGCGGATCGCCTGGCTCAATTTCTAGCCTTTTATTCCTGCATGCAGTGGGGAACGCCCGCAGGAAGAGCTCGCCCTTTTTTCATCCGCGGCGGGAACTATTCCCTTTCCTCCCATATCCAAGCTCGGGAGGCTACCGATGAGACTTGCCGCCATGCGGCTCTTCGTATGCTGCCTTTTCTCCTGCAAAGCAACACCGCCGGCGGGGCCATTTTTGACGCAGCATTGGGCCGTTACTACAATATGGGGATTGTCTCGAGCCGAACCATGGTCGATCTGCGCGCGAAAGAGAATCACCGTCGATGAACAACGCAACAAGATCTTCTCTCTTGGTCTCCACCGCCGCCCTCCTGCTGGCCTCGCTGCATGCCGCCGCACAGGCCGGATCGCCCTCGGCGTGCGATCCGAAGATCGCCGAGGAGTTGCGCGTGCGCGACGGGTTGCCGAACTTCTTCGCCAAGCTGTCGGCGGGGCAACCGGTGCGCATTGCCTACCTCGGGGGCAGCATCACGGCGGCCAATGGCTGGCGTCCCAAGACGCTTGCGTGGTTCCAGACGCAGTATCCCAACGCCAAGGTGATTGAGATCAATGCGGCGATCTCGGGAACAGGGTCGGATTACGGTGCGTGCCGCATCGCGACAGACGTGCTTGCAAAGAATCCGGACTTGGTGTTCATGGAGCATCGCGTCAACGGTGGCGGAGGATATGAGGCGAAGTCGGTGGAGGGGATCGTTCGGCAGATCTGGACGAAGAATCCCCAGACGGACATCTGCCTCGTCTACACCCTATCGCAGGGCATGCTCAAAGACTTGCAGGCAGGAAGACAGACTGCGTTTGGGGCCATCATGGAAACGGTCGCTAACGCCTACGGGATCCCCTCGATCGACCTTGGGGTGGAGATTGCCAAACGCGAGAAGGCGGGCGAACTGGTTTTTAAGAGCGATACGGCCGTGCCCGGCAAAATGGTGTTCTCCAAAGACGGCGTGCATCCCGGCAACGAGGGGCACGAGGTCTATCGGGACGTGATCGCCCGGTCGATGCGGGCGATGAACAAGAAGGGCCAACCCAAGGCTCATCGGCTTCCGCCGCCGCGGGAAGCTCGCTGCTGGGAGTCGGCCGTGCTTCTGCCGATCACCCAGGCCGTGCTGAGTCCCGGCTGGAAGGCCGTGGATACGAAAACGGATCCCGTCTACCGCGACAGTTTTGGCCGCACGGATGCGATGCTGCGCGGCGCGGTAAAATGCGACAGGGCTGGTGAGACCATCACGATCCAGTGGAACGGCACGACCATCGGCTTCAGCGACATCCCCCAAGGCAGCGGGATGGAAGTCGAGGTGACCATTGACCAGTCCCCCACCCCGATCACGATCAAACGCCTGCAGACGGAGAGCATCAGCCGCTACTCGCGCTTCTTCTATCTGCCCGAACAATCCCCCGGCGAGCACACCGCCGTTCTGCGGGTGAAACACTTGCCGGAAGGTCTGTCCTTCTACGCAGGACAGATCCTTGTCATCGGGACACCGCTGCCAGGAAGATAACCGTTATCGGTGCGTGACGTTTTGAGAGCCACTCAGGAGGATGCCGCGGCATCTGACGACAACCTGGGAGATTGGGGTTGCGACCGGATTGTCGGTTTCCACGGCGAGGCTCGCTCCTAGAATACCTGAAACCCGAGGCAGCTTCTGGCCGTTGAACCTCTAGTCCGGAGGTGGGGGTCAGAGGTTGTTGTTCCGTGTTGCAGGTGCCGAACCATGCCTAACCGGCTCGCTGACGAACTCAGTCCTTACTTGCTCCAACATGCCGACAACCCCGTAGACTGGTACCCCTGGGGGGCGGAATCGCTTTCCCGAGCCCGTGAGGAGGGTAAGCCGATCTTCCTCTCGATCGGCTATTCGGCCTGTCACTGGTGCCATGTGATGGAGCAAGAGAGCTTCGAGGACCCGCGGCTGGCTCGGCTGCTGAACGAGGAGTTCATCCCGATCAAGGTCGACCGGGAAGAGCACCCGGAGCTGGATCAACTCTACATGGAAGCGGTGCAGATGATGACCGGGCACGGCGGTTGGCCGCTCTCGGTCTTCTTGACGCCGGCGCTGGAGCCGTTTTTTGGCGGGACCTACTGGCCGCCGCAGTCACGCGGGGGGATGCCGGGGTTTGAACAGGTGCTCCTTGCCGTGGCCGACGCCTGGGAGCATCGTCGCGACGAAGCGGTGCAACATGCCGAACGTCTCGCCCAACTGTTGCGCGATACGAGCTTGACGGAGATGGCCGGCCGGGCGACGGGCGGGCTCGACGAGCAGTTGCTCAACGGCGCCGCGGCGGCGCTCGGCCGCAGTTTCGATCCGCACTACGGCGGATTTGGCCCGGCGCCCAAGTTTCCCCACCCGATGGATCTCCGGTTGCTGCTTCGTTGCTGGCGTCGCCAACGGCGCAAGCCGTTGTTGACGATGGTCACCACGACCTTGGACCGGATGGCGGCCGGCGGGATTTACGATCATCTTGGCGGTGGGTTCCATCGCTACAGCACCGACGCCCGCTGGCTGGTGCCGCACTTCGAAAAGATGCTCTACGATAACGCGCTGCTGGCGAGCTGCTACTTGGAAGCCTGGCAAGTGACCGGCAACGACGCCTACGCTCGCGTGGTCCGGGAAACGCTCGACTACGTGTTGCGCGACATGACCGCGCCCGAGGGGGGCTTCTACTGCAGCGAGGACGCCGACAGTGAAGGCGAGGAGGGCAAGTTCTATCTCTGGACGCCCGACGAGGTGCGGGCCGTTTTGGGACCTGAGCGGGCCAAGGTGTTCAATCGTGTCTACGACGTGACCGAACCGGGCAACTTCGAAGGCCGGAACATCCTCAACCAACCCAAGCCGATCGCCGAGTGGGCCCAGGCTTTCCGGCGGGATCCGGCCGAGCTGGCGGCCGAGTTGGAGGCGAGCCGTCAGGAACTGTGCAAGACGCGTGCCCGACGCCCCCGGCCGGGACGGGACGACAAGATCCTCGTCAGTTGGAACGGGTTGATGATTGATGCGATGGCGCAGGCCGGTGCGGCACTGGGCGAGCCACGGTATGTCGAGGCCGCGGCCGCCGCGGCGCGGTTTCTCCTCGACGCCCTGCGGCGCGACGGGCGCTTGCTGCACACGTGGCGCCATGGCGAGGCCCGCGTCGAGGCGTTTCTGGACGACTACGCCAGCCTGGCCAAGGCCCTGCTCACCCTCTACGAGGCCCGTTTTGAAGAGCACTGGATCGACGAAGCGGTCGACCTGGCCGATGGGATCCTCCGCGACTTCGCCGATCACGAGGAGGGCGGTTTCTTCTACACGGCCGGCGATCAGCCCATGTTGATCGCGAGGAAGAAAGACATGCTCGATAGCTCGCTCCCCAGCGGCGGTGGGCTGGCAACCATGGTCCTGTTGTGGTTGGGAAAGCTCTGCGGGCGGAACGACTACCTCGCCACCGCGACGCAGGCCCTGCAAGCCTCCCTGACCCTGATGGAGCGGGCCCCCTCGGGAACGGCCCAGCTGTTGCTAGCGTTGGACCTGGACCTCGGCCCAGCACCAGAGATCGTCATCCTGGGCTCCGAGGATCGGGCGACGAACGCCGAGGTGCTGGCCGAGTTGCGCCGCCGCTTCTTGCCCAACGCCATTGCCGCCTTTCGCGCTGCCGAGGTCCCGCGAGATGGCCTGTCGCCCGCCCTGTCCGGAATCTTCGCCGGTAAGACGCCCGCCCAACATGGGCCAACGGTTTTTGTTTGCCAGAACTTTTCCTGCCAGGCTCCGGTTGCCGGGAAGGAAGCGGCTCTGGCGACAATCGCCGACCTAGCCCGAGCCAAGCAGGACGTCGATTATCCCCTGCAAAAGGCCGACTGAACCCTGAACTGGAACCGACCTGTTGGGCATCGGGTGAAGTCTACCCCCGCTAGCGGTGTAGTGCTGTCTGATTCCACCCTCCCTTGCGATGCAAAGTAGCTTTATAATACTCTTCTGCAACTTTCCTGCGCGCAGCGGTTGCCAAGGGAGACGTGTATCCGTTGGAAAGAGAATTGAGGCCGAGAAGGGGCTATCACACACATGGCTGAATCCGTCCAGTGTCCCGGTTGTGGCAAGAGCTATCCGCTCAAAGACGAATTGCTGGGCCGGATCGTTCAATGCCGTAGTTGTGGGCAAGCGTTCCGCATAACGCCGATCGTCAAGGCCGAGGTGATCAGCCCCGAACAGGTCGTCCCGCCTCGGCCCAGTGTGGCCGCGCCGCCCTCGAACACACCGGCGCCTCCGCCCAATCTGGCGCCGGCGCCAAACACGCCAGCGCCTCCGCCCAATGTGGCGGCTCCGTCCAGTGTGGCGCCGAGCGTGACGACTCCCCGGCCCAGTGTGGCAGCGACACCACGCAAGGTGAACGTGGCTCCTGTCAAGAAGAGCTCGGAGGATTCGGAAGACATCCCCCTTGCGCCGTCGAGCTACGACACGACTCCTGCACGGACGTCGGAGCCGGTCAGCGCCACCCCACTTTCGCGAATCTCGCCTTGGGAAGTGGCGATCCAGAAGCTCAGTTTTCGCGGGCCCAAGGATGTCGTCAATCTCTTTGCCCGCCACCGGCTGATGTCGGCCGTCATTGCCGTGGCGTTCTTCTCGCTGATCGCCTTTTCGCAGGTCGAAAGGACCCAGTATGGACTGGTGCTGTTCGTGATGGGGCTCGCCATGGCGCCGTTTGGCCTCTTGCCGCTTCCGGCGCTCAACGAGTCGCGCAGCGGGCTCTACTTCGCCTTGATCGCCCTGGCGTGGCTGACACTCGGATTGCTGATGCGCGCAATCGGCGGCGAACTTCTCCCGCCGTTGGACGGCGTGCCGGTCGTGGTGGGCCTCGGCGTCTATGGGACGCTCGTCATCGGGATCCTGGTCGGGGCGGGGCTGATTGCGGTTGTGAGTCTTCTGTTCCGCCATTTCGGCTTCTTCCGCGCGGGCGCTTGGTTGTACATGGCCGGCCTGGCCGGCCTGCCGCTGGTGGCAAGCTTCTTCCCCCAGTTGCCGGAAGGCACCCTTGCGTTGGAGAAGTGGATTCAGGGGGCGGTGGGGCAAAGCTCGTCAGGCCCGGCCGCCGCGACGCCGGTCACCTCCGTGCCGGTCAGTGCGCCTGCCAATATGCCTGTCTACGCGCCGCCGGCTTCCCCGGCCAATCCGCCCGCCAATCCGCCGTCGCCTCCTGGTGGCAGTCCTCCGGTCGCCCACCCCGTCGTGCAAAATCCCGCCCCGCAAGGCCCGAACCAAACGATGGCCGTGGGGCCGTCGGCCGGCGCCGTCATCCCGGCTCCGCCACCTCCTGCGCCTGCGATCACGGATCCCGGCGATCCGACCTTCTATCGACAGAATCTGGCCGACCTGAGGGGGAGCGACCCGACGCGACGCCGGGAGGCGGTCGAGCGTCTGAAACGGGCCGAGCCCAAGGAACTGCGTCAGGAAATCACCCAGACCCTCAAGGAGCGGCTGGCGACCACGCAAGGGCCGGAGCGCGAGGAGACCCTCGAGGCGTTGGATGTTTGGGGCGGCGA
>JBDKTH010000009.1:0-3819 GCA_039680305.1 Thermoguttaceae bacterium
TGGACGGCATGTTGCCGGCGGCCTCCTGGCGCAGCAACCCGGCCTGCCGCCTGGTGGCGCAGCTCTCGCAGAACATGAACTTCGTGATCGACATGACCGTGCGCGAGTTTTTGGAAATGCACGCCGAATCGCGGATGATCGCCGGCGCGGCAACGGTCGCCGAACGGATTCGAACGGCGGCCAACGAGCTTGCCGGCGAAGCGTTCTCGGCCGATGCCGCGGTGACGAGCCTCAGCGGAGGGCAGTCCCGGGCGCTGATGATTGCCGACACGGCCATCCTCAGTCCGTCGCCGATCGTGTTGATCGACGAGATCGAGAACGCCGGCGTCGACCGGAAATGCGCGCTGGAACTACTGTTGTCTGAGGAGAAGATCGTGCTGATGGCCACCCACGACCCGATCCTGGCCTTGTTGGGCGACTATCGGCTCGTGATTGCCAACGGAGGGATCCAACAGGTGCTTCCGTCCTGTCCCACGGAACGCGGGTTGCTCAAGGACCTCGAACGGCTCGACCGCCAGTTGTTCGCGATGCGGTCGATCATCCGCTCCGGCGGACGACTGGAAGCGATTCCCGATGGGTAGTCGGAAGCATCGGCGCAGGAATGCCGCCGATAGATGCACGGCAGGAGGCCTGGCGGGCGATCGCCTCGCACTTGTCCCACCCTTTGACAGATTTATAATTCCTTCGCCCCCCAAAAAGTGGAGGACTGATGTTTCCCCAGCCCAATTGCCATGAAGAAGGAGTGTGTCATGAAACTCAGCGCTCGCAACGTCTTGAAAGGGAAAGTCAAGAGCATCGTCGAAGGTGTCGTCAACGACGAGGTCGTGGTTGTACTGCCGGGTGGGCAGGAGGTGGTCGCGGTTGTCACGAAGGCGTCCGTACACAACCTCAGGTTGGCCGAGGGGAAGGAAGTCTTCGCGGTGATCAAGGCCAGCAGCGTCATGTTGGCCGTGGAATGAGAGCCAAGTCCCTGCGCGAAAGTGTTCCTGCTGGAACGAGGTGTGAGGTGAAGAATCGGTTTGGAGTGATCGGACTGGGGATTCTGATCTGCCTTACGTGGGCCGCCAGTCAAAGCGAAGAGTTGGCGCCCCGGGCCGAGGCGGCTGGAAAGCCCAAGGCGACGGTCGTAGTCTTCGCCGCGGCGAGCACGACGAATGCCCTCGATGAGATCAAGACCCAGTTCACACGCGACTCCGGGATTGCCGTCGAGACGAGCTACGCGGCCTCGTCCACATTGGCTCAGCAGATCGTCTACGGAGCCGAGGCGGATCTGTTCCTTTCCGCCGATCGGAAGTGGGCCGACTTCCTGGCCACGAAGGGCCAGGTGGTGCGTCGGCTGGACTTGCTGGGCAATCGCCTGGTGATCATCGTGCCGGCCGATTCCCCGATCAAAGTCAAAAAGCCCGAGGAATTGCTTCAAGCCGGCATCGAGCATCTGGCCTTGGGGGAAACGCAATCGGTGCCCGCCGGCATCTACGCCAGGCAAGCCTTGACGAAGTTGGGCCTTTGGGACCAGCTCAAGGCCAAGGTCGTTTCCGCCGAGGATGTTCGCCATGCACTTGCCTACGTGGAGACGGGCGCCGCTGAGGCAGGAATCGTCTACGCGACCGATGCGGCGATCAGCAAGCGAGTCAAGGCGGCCGTCGAGATTCCAGAGAGACTGACCGGCGCGGTCCGCTATCCGCTGGTGCTCTTGAAACATGGAGAGGAGAGCGCAACGGTCCAATCGTTCCATCGCTATCTGTCATCTCCGGCGGCAGCCAAGGTCTTCGAGAAGTACGGCTTCACCGTCGTGGGCGAAACCCCGTTCAGTCCCCCAGAGGTCAAGTAGGAGGCCCGGGTTCGTAATCCGCCAGAGTACCGGCCATCCCACCGACGCAACCAATCATGGAACCTCCCTGCGCGTTCTTGACGCCGGTCGAATGGAGTGCCTTGCGGCTAAGCCTCCAGGTGGCTTTGACGGCGGCACTGTGCAGTTTGCCTTTTGCCGTTGTTGCCGGATACGTGCTGGCGCGGTTTCGTTTTCTCGGCAAGTGGCCCCTGGAGGTCCTGATTGACTTGCCGTTGGTGCTGCCGCCCGTCGTGACCGGCTATCTTCTCCTGGTCACGTTCGCCCCGCATGGTCCGATCGGGTCGCTTCTGGGCCAGTGGTTCGGGATCAAGATTGTGTTCACCTGGCTGGGGGCCGCCGTGGCCTCGGCCGTGGTCAGTTTTCCGCTCATGGTTCGGGCGATCCGCCTGGCGTTTCAGGGCGTCGATTCGCGCCTTGAGATGGCGGCTCGGAGCCTGGGGGCGAGTCGGCTGGACGCTTTCTTTACCGTTGCCCTGCCGTTGGCCCGGCGGGGTCTGATCGCGGGCTTCACGCTGGCCTTCGCCCGCAGCTTGGGCGAGTTCGGGGCTACGATCATGGTGGCCGGAAATATCGAGGGCAAAACCCGCACGATCCCGCTGGCCATCTACACGTTGGCCAACACGCCGAACGGAATGGAACAGACCTGGCGATTGGTCGGCCTGTCGATCGCGTTGGCCTGCGTGGCCCTGGCGGTCAGTGCGTGGCTGGAAAGGAGGCGGCCGTCGCATGTCGTTCCTTAGTTTCCGGTGCCAGCATCGCTATTCGACCGGGTTTGACCTGGAAGTCGCGTTCGACGCCGATCATCCGTTCACGGCGTTGTTCGGCCCGTCAGGCAGTGGCAAGACGAGCATCTTGAATATGATCGCTGGGTTCCTGCGTCCCCAGCAGGGAACCATTCGCCTGGGAGACCGCACGCTGCTCGACACGGCTCGGGGAGTGTCGCTGCAGCCGGAAGAGCGTCATGTGGGCGTGGTCTTCCAAGACTCGTTGCTGTTTCCCCACTTGACCGTCGAAGCAAACCTGCGATATGGACGGCGTCGTCGAGGCAAGCGAGGACGCGTGCTCGATTTTGCGCGGGTGGTGAAGGTGCTGGAACTCGGGCCGCTTCTGCAGCGGTCTCCCCGCAACCTGTCCGGTGGTGAGCGACAACGGGTGGCCCTGGGGCGTGCTCTGCTGAGCAGTCCGGAGTTGCTGCTGATGGACGAACCCCTTGCGTCGTTGGACGCCCCGCTGCGCGACCGCGTGCTGTCCTACCTGGAGCGGGCCGTGGCGGAGTGGAATATCCCAACCCTGTTTGTCACCCACGCCCAGGCCGAGGTGCGGCGCGCCGCCCAGTGGGTGGTCCTCGTGGAACGAGGGCGGCTGGTTGGCACGGGCACGCCGGTAGACGCCCTTGGGCAGCCCAAGCCGCTGGCCTGGACCAATTCAACCGGCCCCATCAACCTGCTTCGACTGGAGGACGTCGAAACGCGGGAGGACTCGTGCACGGCTCGCATCGGCGCCCAGGTGCTGCACTTGCCTCCTCGCCACAAAGACTCGGCCGTGCCTTCGTTCGTGCAGTTCTCGCCGGCCGACGTCATCCTCGCCCGGCACGAGGTTGCCGGACTCAGCGCACGGAACTGCCTCCGGGGGAATGTCTGCCGGATCATCCCGATCGATCAGGCCCTGTTTGTCGCGGTCGACATCGGCCAGATCATCTGGGCCGAGGTCACCCAACAGGCTGCGGCCGAACTGGGACTGCATCCGGGAACGGAGGTTTTCTGCCTGGTGAAGGCCCACAGTCTGACCGCCGTCGAATAAGGGCCCGTCCAAAAATAACTTGTACAATTGACCGACGAGAAAGAGAGAATTCGCCGAGCCTTTGCTGCTGGACGATCCATGGCCAACGGCGAATTCTCTCTTTCTCATCGGAGGGGAATAACTCGTGGGTTTCTCGGCAATTCCACTCGCGCCCATCTTCGGTTCGG
>JBDKTH010001316.1:0-3493 GCA_039680305.1 Thermoguttaceae bacterium
CTGGTGTCGCCAGAAGACGTAGCGTTGTAGTTCCAAGAAGGACGGGGCGAAGGGAACCATCCTATCAGCACTTGTGTGGCCCGGTAAGATCAGGCTATGCTGAAAACCACCCTCGCACTGACTGGAGCATTGACGTGTATCGCACCGCTTTCGCCGTTGGCCTGATCCTATCCACCTGGCTCTCTTTGGCGACCTGCGGCGTTGCCGCGGACCGGAGCCAAATCGAGCGAGTCAACCATGCCGTCCTCCGTCCCGCGCCGGGCGACGCCGAAGCGCCGTCGGAACTCTACCAGGTGTCGGTGGAGGGCCGGCCCGTGCATGTCTATCGATGCCGCGTGTCGGCCGTTCCCTTCAATCAGACCTGGCCCGGCTACCAGCGGCCCGAGGATCAGACCGAAGAAGCGGCGTTTGCCGGTTGGGACATGTCCGGCCCAGTGCGGGTCGAGGTGATTGCCTCGCGGCCCATCAAACGCGTGACCGTGCGACCGCTTGCCAGCGGCATCTCGCCCCAAGTGGACCCAAGCGGCCGCCGGTTCTCCTTCCAACTCCAACAGCCCGCCCAACTGGTGATCGAGGTCAACGACGCCCACCAGGCCCTGCACCTGTTTGCCGATCCCGTGGAACAGGAACCGCCCCAAAAGGGCACCCCGGGCGTGCGTTACTTTGGCCCCGGCGTGCACGAACCGGGCCCCATCACGCTCCGCGACCACGAAACCGTCTACCTGGCCCCCGGGGCAGTCGTGCATGGCACGATCCAGGCCGAGCGTGCCACCGACGTGCGCGTGCTGGGCCGGGGCATCTTGGACATCAGCCGCTACGAGCGCAAGAAGTCGATCGGCGGCATCCTGCTGGACCGCTGCCGGAACGTGCGCGTCGAAGGGATCACGATCCGCGACCCGGCGGCCTGGACCGTGGAACTGGACCGCTGCGAAGACGCCACCGTGGCGGGCATCAAGCTGATCGGGCTGTGGCGTTACAATAGCGACGGCATCGACGCGGTCAGCAGCCAGAAGGTCCACATCCGCGATTGCTTCGTGCGAGCGTTCGACGACAACATCGTGATCAAAAGCCGCCCCAATCGCAAGGGCGAAGACGGCTACCCCTGTCGCGACATTACGGCCGAACGCTGCGTGCTGTGGAACGACTGGAACGTCGCAATCAAGGTCGGCACGGAGACCGGCGGGCCCGAGATCCGCGACATTCACGTCAACGACTGCCACGTCATCCGTTGCACGCACGCGGCCCTGGGCATCCAAACCTGCGACGGCGCCGTGGTCCGCAACGTGCGTTTTGAAGACATCCACCTGGAAGTCGGCGAGAATCAGGAGTGGCCCGCGTTTCAGAAGCACCGCCACCACAAATACATACCGCGAGAAGGACTGCGTCTGCCGAAGCTCTTGGACCTGAACGTCTGGGCCCGTGGCGGCAAAGGCCGCATCGAGAACGTGACGCTCCAAAACATCTCCGTGACGGCCCCCCAAATGCCACCCTCGCGCCTCGTCGGCCTCGACGAGACTCACGGCATCGACGGCGTGACCTTCGAGAACCTCACGCTCAACGGCCGGCCAATCCACGATGCCCAAGCCGCGGGCCTCGTGCTCGGCAAGCATGTCAAGAACGTCCGCTTTGCAAACGGCGGGAGAAAGGCGGCGAAGCCGGAATAGAGTGATTCCCACCCGCGGTCGGATGAGGCCATTGATCTGCAGTCTGAAAATGTCCGCATTCGCAACGTCCCCACTGGGCTTGCCCCAGTGAAACGCAGGATTGATGCACTACTGACTACGCTCTATTTTTTCCCTTCGCCCCCGCCGGGCTTGTCCCGGCGGAGCGGAGGATTGATGTCCGTTTGACGTTGCCGGATCAGCCAGACCACGGCCCACAGAATGGCCTCCGTCATGCCCAGAACGAGAGGAGTCAGAACCGCGACGACCACGAGGCCGCCGATCGTGACGAAGGCAAACGGTTCCCAACGGTCGGCTGACCATCCGATTTGTGCCGACGACGCCGTGATGATCCAGCGGGCCGCGCTGAAGAACATCGCCACGAACACGCTGAGGAACAACAACGAGCCGATCCCGAATTGTCCCACGCGACTGTCGCGGCGACTGGCCCAGAGAGTAAGCCAGGCCAGCGTCAGGCCGCTGCAAACCAGGGCGCCGGCCAGCACGGAGGCAAACACCCAGGGAAACCAGGAGGAAGTCATCTGGCTGACGACACCTGCCACGCAAGCCAAGCTCACGATTCCTGCCAGAAAGCGTGGCCAGCGCCCTGTGCCGCTTGGCCTATCTTGTGGCCTGCGATCTGTGTCGCTTGGGATATCTCGCGACATCCGTCGTAGATGATTCCACACAGTTTCAGCCAGGAGCCAGACCAGGAAGACGCCAAACAACGCGGGAAGCGCGTGGGAAGTCATATAGTCGGCGACACCCATCACGCAGGCCACGCATGCGATTTGTCGTAACATGCGCAACCAACGCCCCGAGTCGCCCGGCGTATCTGTTGACATTTGTGGACGAATCCCCTCAGTTCCAATACAGGTCAACCGGTCGCCAGTCCAACGCCCCCGCCCAAACCACTCTACTCCTCCTCGGCCCTCGGCACAACACCCGGCGGTGTCTCCGGTTTCGTACACAGCGATTGCGGCTATTCGGGGTCGACAGTCTCTTCGAACTCCACCGTTCCGTAGACGGTGCCCACGACCGGATGCTCACGCGGAGAGCCGGGCAAGCCGAATACAAACGCCTCGTTCAATTCGGGCGCATCCCCTTTCATGAGCATCTCAAAGGGCCACGCGAACGTCCGGGCTTCGCCGGGCGAAAGTGTCACCTCGTGCGGCCTTCGGGCGAAGTCCGGCAACTTCCTCTTGTCGTCGGGGAATGGCGATTCGTGCCAGTTGCTTCCATAGGTGTAGTAGCAGATCGGCGGGAACGCCACGGTCACGGGAAACGGCATGCTGTTGGTGAACGTGTATTCCGCCGTCCCCGTCAAATACCCCTTCACCATGGCCGGTTTGCACCGATACACGATACGCAGGGAGACCGGGAGATGTCGAGGCTCAAGAGGCTGTTCTGCCGTCCTCCAGCGCCCGCCAGCAAACCACCCCGCCGCCCCAATCGCCAGCGAGAGCAGGAAGGTTCCCGCTATCCATAGCCATCCGCGCCGTGAACTTGGACGTTGTTCCTGAAATTCGTTCATGCCGCTGCCTCGTTCACCGCGTCGGGCGATCCATGTGGGTTCTCGTTCATCCCCTGGATACTCACACGCATTCCGATCGTTCGCCTGCTCGTCGCCGACCTTCGGTTCGCTATTCCGTGCTGGTCATTGCCCCCGGATCAATGGCGAGTGTAACCATCTCGCAGACGATATCCAAGTCTCCACCGCCGGAGTATAACGCTACATGCACGGGCTTTGTTGACGGGAGCGAGTCTCCCGACTGATTACCGTGCGTATCGTACAACATGACACCACCGGAGAAACCGAGGCGATTGTCAAG
>JBDKTH010001268.1:0-5920 GCA_039680305.1 Thermoguttaceae bacterium
GTTGATGTCCATGGAAAGCATGCCCTTGTCGGCCCCCCAGATGGCGGTTCCAAGGCCCGAGCTTCGCACGCCGGCCCCCTGGACACAGAGAATGGCAGGCAGGCTCTTGGGAGCGGCCCCCTTGGGACGGGCGAAATAGCCGGAGACCGGCACCTTGTCGACGCATGGAATCTGGACGTCGAAGCACTCGATCTTCGGATTGGGCGACGTGACCGACGTCAATTCCGGCTTCAGCGGAATCTCGGCCAGCTTGGCCTTTTGGGCCTTCCAGAAGGCGTCAAAATCCTCGGGCACTCGCATGCTCGGCGGGATCTTTTCCGGCGAGATGGCAGCCCCGGCCAACGCGGTCAAGGTCTTGTCTCCCGCCTTGAACGTCACGCGGCAACGCAACACTCCCGGCTTCGCCATCTTCCCGGTCACCACGACCGGCTGGCCGGCCAAGGGAAGTGATCCCTTGCCCAGTTCGTTCGGCCCCTCATCGTCGAGCACGTACTGGACCTGTCCGGCGCCGGCGTTGACGCCCCCTTCCACGACTTTGATCACAAACCGCACTTCCTCCCCGGTCTGGTAGATCGCGCTGTCTCGATCCGCGGCGACCTGAACGGCAAAACCGGCTTGCGTCTTCTCCGCCGATCGGGACACGGAGACCACGCAGAAGGCAAACACCAGAAGCAGCCCCATCAGACGAAACGGCATACGCATCGCGTGAGTTCCTCTCGTTGAGAATTGCGACATAAGCGGAAAGGGGCCCACGCATTGCGGCCCCTTTCCTGTTTCCATTTTCCTCGCCGACTCCCGGGTCAGACCTCCAACTTCCACGGCGCCCGGTACGGCTGGTTCACGAGGGCGTTGGCCTGGGGATCGTCGATCACTTGTTCCTTTTCGCCGTCCCAGCGGAGTTGGTGGCCGGTGGCCCAGGCGATGTTCATCAGGTGGCCGGGGTTGGTCGAGTAGTGGCCGGTCTGAACGTCGTCGATCGGCTGGGTGCGGTTGCGCACGCAATCGAGGAACACGACCTGGTGGCGGCCCTCATCTTCATTCCCCAAGATTTCCTCGGCCTCCTCGCCCGCCGCTCCCTTGACGCCCTTCTTCTTCTCGTCGAAGATCGTCAACCGGCTGCGGTCGACAAACATCGACCCCTTGGTGCCCAAGAAGCATTTGGCATGCGACCGTTGTTCGCGGCGGCAGCCGATGCGCATCGTGTACTGCATGACGAACCCGTTCTTGGCCACCGGGCCGGGCCCATACTCGAGGATCGCGTCGAGCGTGTCGGGCCATTGCCGGTTGTCATCGGGCATGGCGTACTTGCCGCCGAAGGCGGCCACGCGGGTCGGATACTTCACGCCCATCACCAGGTGGACGATGTCGAAGTGGTGCACACCCCAGGCCACCTGGTGTCCGCCGCCGGAAATCCGGAACCAGTCATAGCCGTAGTTGTAGTAGATGTTCGGGTTGTAAGGGACCATCGGCGCCGGGCCGACGTAAAAGTCCCAATCGAGATCCTTTGGCGGATCGCAGTCAGCCGGTGCTCCGCGTCCGGGCCACCAGTTCTCGTAGTCCCAAACCTTCACTTCCGAGATTTCGCCCAAGCGGCCCGACTGGATCAGCTCGGCCGCCTTGAGGTAGTGGGCCCGGCTGTGCTGCTGGGTGCCGACCTGCACGATCCGCTTGTACTTCTTGGCAGCCTCGACCGCATAGCGGCCTTCGCCGATGAAGTTGGTCACCGGCTTTTCCATGTATACGTCCTTGCCGGCCTGGCAGGCGTGAATCGTCGTCAACACGTGCCAGTGGGCCTGTGTGGCGACGATCACCGCGTCGATGTCCTTCCGCTCGAGCAGCTTGCGGTAATCCTGGTAGACGTCGATCTTATCCCCGCCGGCCATCTGGCGATACGACGCGAGGTTCTTCGAATTGACATCGCAAAGTGCGATCACCCGGTTGCCGCCCGCCTCCTGGAAATGCTTGAACAATTGCCGGGCGCGGGCCCCGCAGCCAATCACCCCCAGGTTGATCGTGTCGTTGGGGCCGCGTTTGGCCTCAGCGCCCGCCGCATAAAGTTGCGAGCCAGCCCAGCCGGCGGCTAGTCCGGCAGTGGTTCCAAGGAATTGCCTCCGCGTCGCTTTCTCGCTCATCAGAAGTCCTCCTGAGGGGATGCTCATGAACCTTGAACGGGATCAACTTCATCACGGCCAATTTGACAGATCGCCCCTCTGCAGTCAAGGATTCCAGCCCCCTCACATACTTTGATTGCCGTCAACGACGCGGACAAGGCGGAAAATTCCGCCAGATTTTCCTTTCCCACTTCCAGAACCATGTCGCGCCGGAGAGGGCTGAATCGCAGGTGGGGTTACGGGTACTGGAAGCTCTCCGACTTGCCATCCCGGACGCCGGTCCAGCGCAACGTGGCCTCAGTCTCCACGTCGCCATACCGATGACGCACGCCCGCTCGATCGGCATGGAACAGCAGGTGGACGGCGCCATCCCGGAAATGGATCCGCAGGGCAACCGCATCATCGGCCGCCACCGTGCCGGATTGGACGGGAATCGCCTCGACGGCCTGGATCGGCGACTTGGCCCCTGGCGGCAAGGGATAGAGGACCGTCACCCAATGGACCTTACCCGCGGCCTTGCAGCGGAAGATGGCCGTGGGCACCGGTCGCCACGGCTGATTGGCCCAGCCTTGCACTGGTTCTTCTTCCCGGCCTTTGACGACCTCGGCGCTGACCGCCGCAGTGGCCAGCGGCCAAAGCACTAGGTTGGCCTGCTTCGGATCGGTCGTGATGACGGTCTTGGTTTGGTCGTCGACCACGGCCTGCTCGGCATTAAGGTGGAAGAGCGATTCGTAGTTGTGCGCAGTCGAGTCTTGCGGCACGAGCGTGTCGACGATCACCCAATAATCCGGTTTCACGAACACCACCGCCCGAGTATGCGTCACACGAAGATCCCGCTTGGCCCCGTAGCCCGAGTCGTAGCGGCCGACCACATAGTCAAACCGCTCGTTCGATGTCCAGGTGTTGCGTAGCGGCTGGTAGGGCAGGGGGAGGACCCACGAGTCGCGATCCCGGCGGCGGTTCTGGTCGTTGCCGTCGACGAGGATCGTGTTGTGGCCCCGTGTCGACAGCACGTAGCGGCGCCAGCGGGAACGGTCGTACATGTAGTTGCCGGCGTCCAAGAGCAACGGGCGCCCATAGGCCGAGGCGACCAGGTGGAGTTTGTCTTCGTGCTGATGGCCTGAGCCAAAGGGTCCGGCGTCGAGGAGCAGATAACGCGCATTGCGATCCCAGCCCGAACGCATCACGTAATGTCCCGTGTAGGGAAACGCCACCGAGGTTTTCGTGGGCATCTGCCCCAGCTTCCCCTGCGTGGCGACCCAGCGGAAATCCTCCCGCTGGGGAAAGTACTCGTATCCTTTCTCCAGCAGTTTGGCGGGCGAGGCACAGTTGGCATCGTTCAGCCCGGGCACCCTGCCGTTGGGCATCACGGCATAGGCCTCGTACTCGAACATCCGCTCCATCCGCGTCAGGTAGTCGGCCGGCAGTTCCTGGAGCCGGCCGTTAAGCTTCATCAGGTCGAGGATGTGGGCAAAATTGCTGACGACCCAGTTGTTGTACCCAATCGCCAGTTCGATCTCCAAGCCATCGGGATAGACGTCGGTCTGCAACTGCTTGTAGAGCCGGTCGATCCCGTGCTCGCGCCACGTCTTGGCCTCGCGAAACTCCGGCAGGAGCGTGCCAACGGCCACGATCGCCGTCGACTCCATTGTCAGCCAATTGCCGCTTCGGGTGGGCCAACGGTCGAGATGCCGGGCATGCTCCACGAGCGACTTGAGGATCGTGCACAGGGCGTCGTCCGTCAGGGCCTCCGAAGGCAAAATGCTATACAGCGCACTGGGCCACGTGTCGCCGGCCCGGCAGGCCGTGTTGAGCGTCTCCCAGGCGTAGTGATAGGGCGAGTTGCCCGATTTGTCCAGCAGCACCGGGCAATCGGCGATCCAGTCGACCATCTGGGCGACGATCTCCGTGGCATACTTCTCTTCGCCCGTCTGGCGATAGGCCGCGGCCAACTGGTTGAACTGGAAATGGCGGTTCAGCGCAGCGTTCCACTCGACGGTCGCCGATTCGCCCTCGGTCATCTGGTTCGACGCCCAGTCGATGTTCGGCCCCAGATCGAACACCCGCCCATTCCAGGCATACTGGTGGGCCAGCACCTTATCGGCCTTCGACGTATTAGGCCGTTTGGCCGGCGTCTTGGGCCGCTCTCGGGCAGCGTCAAACCAGCACGGCTTGTCTCGCTTCTTGAAGTACTGCCCAAACGCCGCGCGGGCCGCCGGCCAGTCTTCCTTCTTCACGGCGGCGGCCACGGCCTCTATTGCCGGCTGATCGAGTTGCAGCCCGGCGAAGAACTCCGCATCGCTCAGTCGCGGCCCTGGCTCAGCAGCCAGGCTCAACACCATCACCCCCACACTCAGCCAGCAACCCATGGTGAGACTCCTGCGGTGGTTGCTGCCCACGCCCCTGTTGGCCGCGATTATAGCACGCCCCCGAGCCCGTGTGCCACTGCTTGTCTGGAGGGGGGGAAATGAGGGGCAGAACAATTTATGGCTCAAACAAATCGTTCTGCCCCCTTATCGCTCTGAACCCTTATTTCTCCCGGGCCGGTAATGATATACTGAGCAAGTGTCGGTAGATCGCCGGTATGGCTAGACTAGCGAGAGTGGCCATTCCGGGTCTGCCGCATCACGTCACCCAGCGTGGGAACCGTCGGCAGCCGAACTTCTCTTGTGGCGATTGTGACGAGCCGACGTCGGACATTTCTACAGTCTCGCGGACAATCCCTCGATTTCCTTGCTCATTGATTTCCACAAAAAGGATGAGACTATGAGTGCGTTGCTCTATGATCTTGTTCATGATCGACGGCTGATTTGTTTTGTGCTGAGTTCGCTTACAGTTTCCTTATTTTCCGTTGGATTGCAGGCCGAGGATTCTCGCGGTAACGTCACGCCTGGTCCCGTCGAGGCTTTCGCAGAGGGAGACGCCCCACGCACAGTCACGATCGAAAAGAGTGATTTCTCGACTCCCTATGGATACAACAGAGCAGCAAATGCCGATCTGAAGTACCCCCTTGTTGTGGTCGGCAAATGGAGCGAAGGCAACAAGTACTTCGATACGGAAATCAGGAAGAGATATCCATCCTTTTACTTGTCATTTCCTTATGACCGAGAGCCTGATGGCGCGCGCTTGGCTGACCTCATCGACGCCGCGCTCGGTCAAGGCCTGCGGATCGATGTCAACAGGATCCTGTACACGGGATTCTCCGCCGGCGGCTCCGGATCCTTTCGACTTGTCAGGGGCATGGCAAGCAAAGGGAAGTATTTCGCCGGTCTCAACCGCGTCGCCGGCCAATCAGAGAGTGTCCTGGCCGAATCCGCCACAGGAAAAACGGCGATCTGGCTTCACCAGGGACTGAAAGACACCTCCCTGAGAGTATCAACCTCGCGTCAATTGTATGAGAACCTGAAGAACCATGCAATCAACGCGGGGGCCGTTGAGACTCATGTCAGCGACACAGTTCGAGATGGAGTCCCCCGCAATACCTGGATCCTGACCAAGAACGGGGTTCAGGTCGTACGGTATTCCGAATATCCCACCTGCGGACACGATGCTTGGATTGGGTATTCCGATCCCTATATGTTCCAGTGGATATTCGGGCGTGCGAATGGCCGTGACAAGTGAGTCCTCCTGCGGTGCGATTGCCCACGGACTGGCGGACTCCGGACGAGGGGAGTAAAGGAGTCAGAACGATTTGCCTGATCGCTAAATTGTTCTGCCCCTGCCCCCTGCTGGCCGCGATTATAGCACGTCCACGAGCTCGTGTGCCACCGCTTGCCCTTCGGGTACGCATGGAAGACACACGGGTTACA
>JBDKTH010000716.1:0-2819 GCA_039680305.1 Thermoguttaceae bacterium
GCGGGACCTCTTCACCTGGCTCCTCCCACGCCTCTCGCTGCCGCCGCGACCGCGTGCCGCCCGCCGAGCCGCCTAAGCTGGAAAAGCCTCGTGGCCCTTCCGCCGTCTGATTCTCTGCCCTCCCCCGCACTTCTAAGCCCCTTTCCTTCATCCCCCCGAAAACTCCTCCCGCCAGCAATGGCAGAGTTGCCAGCCGTTGGCAAGGTTATGATCAAGGCCATTCAACTGATCTGAAGTGAATGGCTGCGAATCGGTTGCGAATTGTGCAGACGCCGGAAAATTTGCAGCAGCACACGTGAGGCTTTCCACAATTCTCTCCCTGAATCGGGGGAGGTTCCTTTCGCTCGATCGCTCTTTGGTAAACCTTATTCCCCCCGATAGACAAATGTCTTGGCGTTTGGCGTTTGGCGGAAACGAGGCCGGCGAGTCGCTCGACCGGATGCGTCTGCGGTCCTTGGAGCACATACGCCCGTGGGGTATAATCCTCGCGGCACGCCACGCGGCGAAGGCGACCGCGATGGGCCAGTGGCAGGACGATGGACGATGCACCCCTCACGAATCTGGAGTCGTACCTTTCCCAGTTCCGGTTGAGCGCATTCCGGCCCGGGCAGCGGGAAGTGATCGCGACCGTGCTGTCGGGTCGCGACTGCCTGTGCGTCATGCCGACCGGCGGGGGCAAGAGTCTCTGCTATCAACTGCCGGCCATCGCGCTCGACGGCCTCACGTTGGTCGTCTCTCCGCTGATCGCCCTGATGAAGGATCAGGTCGACCAGCTCCAGGCCCTCCAACTTCCGGCCACCTTCATCAACAGCACCCTCCCCCTGGCCGACCAATACGCCCGGCTGGAAGGCATGGCCGCCGGCCAGTACCGGCTGGTCTACGTGGTGCCCGAGCGGTTTCGCAGCTCGCGGTTTCTGGAAGCGGTTCGCCAGGCCAAGCTGAGCCTGTTGGCGGTCGACGAGGCCCACTGCATCAGCGAGTGGGGACACGATTTCCGGCCCGACTACGCCCGGCTGGGCAACTTCCGCCGCCTGATGGGCAATCCGCCGACGATCGCCCTGACGGCCACGGCCACCGACGCGGTGCGTCGCGACATCATCGAGCAGTTGCGTCTCCGGGAACCGAAGACCTTCATCACCGGGTTTGCACGGCACAACCTCTTCTACGAGGTGCAGTTTCCCCGCACCGAACGGCAGAAGGGCGAGATGCTGCTGCGAT
Organism: Thermoguttaceae bacterium; assembly: GCA_039680305.1. GTDB lineage: Bacteria > Planctomycetota > Planctomycetia > Pirellulales > Thermoguttaceae > JBDKTH01. The sequence goes on from JBDKTH010000716.1 coordinate 1,219, forward strand.
TCCTCCGCAAAACGCCCGGCACCGGTATCGTCTACGCCTCGACGCGCAAACGCACCGAAGAGGTCGCCGAGCTGATCGCCCGGGAATCGGGCCGGCCCTCGGCCGCCTATCATGCCGGGCTGATGCCCGACCAACGCCGGGCGGTCCAAGAGGCGTTCATGGGCGGCCGCGTGGAGATCATCACCGCCACGACCGCCTTCGGCATGGGGATCGACAAGTCCGACGTCCGCTTCGTGGTCCACTACAACCTGCCTGGCAGTCTGGAGGCCTACTACCAGGAAGCCGGTCGTGCCGGACGCGACGGCCACCCGTCGCACTGCCTGTTGCTCTACATGGCCTCCGACCGCTACATCCAAGAGTTCTTCATCGAGAGCGCCTACCCCAACCGCCAGAACGTCGGCCAGGTGTACGAATTCCTGCGCGATCTCGACGCCGACCCGATCGAGTTGACCCAGCAGGAAATCAAGGAACGCCTGGGACTGTCGATCGGCGCCGAAGGCGTCGGGACCTGCGAGCAACTGTTGGAATCGGCCGGAGTGCTGGAACGCCTGATCGCCTCCCAGAACCGGGCGGCCGTGCGTTTGGACAGCGATCTGCCCACCCTGGTCGACCTGCTCCCGAAGCAGGCCAAGGTCCGCCGACGCGTTCTGCGGGCCATCGAGCGGCTCGTCGGCGACCGCCGTCAGGAAATGGTCTACTTCCAGCTTCAGGAACTGCTCAAAGACACGGAACTGGACCCGACGTCGCTCAACACGGCCCTGCGGGAATTGAACCAGCTCGACGTCTTCACCTACGTACCCCCGGTCCGCGGCCGAGCGATCCGGATGGTCCGGCGCGACGCCGCGTTCGACGATCTGGAGATCGACTTCGAGGCCATGGATCGCCTCAAGGCGGCGGAGTACGAAAAGGTCAATCGCGTGATTCGCTTCGCCCTGAGCACCCGATGCCGCCAGCAGGAGATCCTGCGTTACTTCGGCGAACAGGACGGTCACGCTTGCCGGCACTGCGACAACTGCGAGCGCACCGGCGCCCGTCGGGAAGAGCCAGACCAGGCGGACGCATCGGACAAGAAACCCGCGGTCAACGAGAGCGTGCTGACGGCCCTGCGCATCGTGCTCAGCGGCGTAGCCCGGGCACAGCAGACGCGGTTCCGCTGCGGCAAGCTCCTGATCGCCCAGATGCTCTGCGGCTCGGCCTCGGCCAAGCTGGAAAAACTGCGGCTCAACCGGCTCAGCACCTTCGGACTGCTCAAGCAACTGACCCAGCCGGAGGTGGTCATGCTGATCGACGGGCTGATCGCCACCGGCCATCTGGAGCAGGTCGACATCGAGCCCAATCGACCGGTGGTGCAACTGACCGAGGAGGGCGCCGACTTGATGAAAGGCACCGACGCCCCGCCCGACGACCTGCCAATCCCTGCCGATCTGCTGGCTAAGTTGAGCGGTGAACCGGCGGATCGCAAGGCCGCCGCCATAGCGTCGCCCGAGCCGACGGCCGAGCCCGTCGAGTTGCCGCCGGCCGATCCGGCGCTGCTGGAGTCGCTTATGCGATGGCGTCGCGAGGCGGCCATCGAAGCCAGTCTGCCGCCCCACTACATCTTC
>JBDKTH010000575.1:0-6933 GCA_039680305.1 Thermoguttaceae bacterium
TCCATCGTTGGGGCAAAGACCGCGGCCTTGGTCATGTCTTCCCCTGGACGCGGCCAGTAGACGACCTTGCCCGCCGTGCGATCGAGGTACCATTGGCCGGGCTCGGTCATGCCCTCGCGCACGTTCCAGACGACGTAGTCTTGCACCTTGAACGCCCCTGGCGGATGGCCGCAGGGGGAGGAGAAGGTGAGCGTGTGCTGCTTGGCGTCGTTGGCCGCCACGCCGACCATCGACTCGTCCCACATGTGATACACGGTCACCTCGGCGTTGCGCACATCGAGCCAGACGCCAAGGTCCTCGGGCCGGTATTGGAGCGTGGTCAGTTCCTGCTGCGTCGGCTTGCGTTTCCAGCCGCCGGCGGTGGTGCTCATCCAGGGGACGTCGAACTTGGTCAGGTGTTTGAAGCGTCCTTCCTTGGGGAGTCGTGCGCGAGCGGCCATGCGATCATTGACCACCAGCAGGCGGAAGTCCCATTTCCCACTGGCCACTTCCGGCACGGCCGCCGCCCAGAACCGGTCGCCATCGGGCTGCCAGCCAGTGATCGGCCGCCCGCCATACAGGACGGCCTTGCCCGGTTCGGCCGTCTCGATCGTGAGGCCACCGTCGCGGGCATCGAGCACGACGGGCTGATCGAGATAGTACGACCCGCTGGCCAGCACGATTCGCCGCGGTTTGCCCGGCTCCACCTTACGTGATGCCTCGACAGCCGCTTGAAGGGTTGTCAAAGGACCACTCTTGGAGACCTGGAACGTGACGGGGGCCGGAGTCTCGGCTGCCGACGCCAGGCAGCAAACCGTTAACCATGCGGTGGCGAGCAGGAGAATCGCTGGGAGGGACTTTGGGGTGGGCATGCGATCGGTTCCTCGATTCGAGGTGGGGGAATCTCGGCGGGCGGTCAATGACCGTATCGCCGATTCTAGTCAGCCTTGCCTCCCCTCCGCAAGCATCAACCGGTCGGTTTGTTACCCGGCGAGCCACTCGTCGCGGTGCTCGGCGACAAACTCGTCGTCGGTCAGGTGGGGATACATGCGGTAGACCCGATCGAACTCTTCGGCCTGGCCCGGGCTGAGGGTTTCGTGGGGATCGAGGCACCAGGTCCCTTCCAACAGCCCTTGCCGGCGGAGCACTTCATGGACGCCGGGGATGCAGCCTGCGAAGGCATTGGCCGTATCGAATAGGACGGCGTTCATGTCGGTCACTTCGATACTTCGCCGCAGCAGGTCCGGCGGGATCGGGCTCCCGGACGTGGCCAAATCCTGGCACTCTTCGAGTAACGCGGTCGCCCGGGATGTCCAGGCGGCCCAATGCCCCAGCAGGCCGCCCACGAAACGCCGTTTGACGGTCTGACCGTTGATCTGGAAGCAATAGGGCGTCAAGAGATCGAGGACGATATTGTCATCGTTGCCCGTGTAAAGGGCGATGTCCTCGCGTCCCGATTCGGCTAGGGCGCGGACCACGTCGAGGGTCTGGTAGCGATTGAAGGCGGCGACCTTGATGGCTACCACGTTGTCGATCTCGGCAAACCGCCGCCAGAACGAGTAGGGCAGTACACGTCCGCCGACGGCCGGCTGGAGATAGAAGCCAACCACAGGGAGCACGTCGGCCACGGCGCGGCAGTGGGATATAAGAGTATTCTCATCAGCGTCCCGCATCGCCCCAAGGCTGAGCAGCCCGGCGTGATAGCCTTGTTGCCTGGCGAGGATTGCCTCGGCGACGGCCTGGCCAGTCTTGCCGCAGACGCCCGCCACTCGCACCAGGGGCTGTTGCCGGATCGCATCCAACCGATCGAACTCTTCCCGGGCCAGGCTCAAGAGCGGCTCGAACAGGCCCACCTTGGGATCGCGGATGGCGAACTGCGTGGTGTGCACGCCGACGGCCATGCCGCCGGCTCCGGCCGCGCTGTAATAGCGCCACACGGCCCGCTGACGCCGCTCGTCAAATTGCCGTTGGGAGTTGAGGGCCAAGGGGCTGGCGGGAATCGCCACCCCACGCTCGAGGATCTGATGGATTCTCGGATCGATGGTACTGCTCATGGCTTCGCCTGGTTCTCAGAATTTCCCGTCGCGTGTCTGGAAATGGGTGGGTTTGCCGTGGGTTGCCTCGCCCCGCAACTGCCAGTCGGCAATCCACTCGATGAGCTGTTCCGCGGGGACCGAGGGGCGGCCGAAGAGCTGGTAGCTGAACTGGGCATTGCTCAACAGCGCGTCGCTCGCCTCGCGGCCGGTGAAGCTCACCTTCTTTCCCATCCGCTGGCCGAACCGTTCGGCCACCTGACGCACGCTGAGCGTCTCCGGCCCGGCCAGGTTGATGATCAGCGGCGGCGAGGCGGTCTGTTCGAAGCAACGGAGGGTCATGACGTTTGAGTCGCCCTGCCAGATGGCGTTGAAGAAGCCCATGGTCAGATCGATCGGCTTGCCGGCCATCACCTGTTGAGCGATGTCGACCATGACGCCATAGCGCATTTCGTGGGCGTAGTTCAGCCGGACCAACGCCATGGGCGTACCCTGCTTCTGGCTCAAGTAGGTCAGGATCCGTTCGCGCCCGAGGACGCTCATCGCATAGTCGCCCACGGGGCCTGGAAGGTCGTGCTCCGTCGAACCGCCACTGTGGATCGGCATCAAGCCGTAGACGTTGCCGCTGGAGTACGACACGATGCGGCTCGCGCGATACTTTTCCGCAACCATGCCGGGCAGGTAGACGTTCATTGCCCAAGTGGTCGCTTCCTGGCCGGTGGAACCGAACTTCATCGCGGCCAGGTAGAGCACATTGGGGGCGTCGGGGAGCTTGGCCAACTCAGCCCGATCGAGCAGATCGCAGGACAGCGTCTCGATCCCCCAGGCGTTGAGCTGTCGGGGCAGATCGGGCTTGGAGAACCGCGAGACGCCGATGATCCGCCGCCGCACGCCGGCCGCGTCGCTGGCCCGCCGGGCCATGTGCGCCAGCGAGGGGCCTGTCTTGCCGCCGACGCCCAGGATGAGCAGGTCGCCTTCCAGCCGCCCCATCATCGCGATCAACTCGGGGGTGGGCCGGCTGAGCAACTCCTCCAACTGCTCAAGATCCTGAATCGCTCGAAGGTTGGTCGTATCGGCAGCCGTTGAACGTTCGCAGTGGTCTGTCATCATGTTACTTTCCGGGGCGATGGCTCCAAACTCCGTCAGGCATTTCGCGCTGGGATTATTCTAGCAGCCGGCGGTGGGGGCCAAAAGGCCCACCCCGAAGCGGCCGATGTCGCCTCGACTTGGTGCCGCCCGATGGCACAATCCTGTGCCTCTACGAGCGGGGGCTCAAGCACGCGCATGAGAAGATCACGCTCGCGAGCGTGACCTTGGAGTGGCTGACCGACGGACAGGAGCGGTGAGAAGCGGGGTCAGAACAGGAAGTCAACATCACGAGCGGCGTGGAAGATGCGGGCGATCTCAATCCCTCGTTCGATCGGCCGGTAGTAGATGACGTAGTCGCCCACGCTGAAGCTGCGAAGGTTCGGGGCGAGTTCCGGCCGTGATTGGCCCATGAGAGGATGCGCAGCGAGGAGGCGGAACCTTTCCTTGAACTGCCCCATCAGCCGACTGGCTGCCGGACGGTTGTCGCGAGCGACATAATCGAAGATCTCCTCGAGATCAGTCCGCGCCTGGAGGTCAATCCGGTAGCGGTTCATGAGGCGGGCTACTGATGCTGCTGATCCTGGCCACGGAGTTCGATACGCTCGAAGAACTGATCGAGGGTTTCATCGTTCAGCTCAATTCGTTCGCCACGGTCAAGACGCTCGAGTGCAGGATGGATCTGCTGCCGCAAATACTCCAGCCGACGTTCACGTTCCTGTAGGAGGCGAAGCGCTTCGCTGATCACCTCGGCCTCGTCTCGGAACGTGCCACTTGTGACAGCGTTTTGCACAAATCGCTCGAATTCTGGCGGAATGTTCACCGGCATAGCCATCGGCCTCCCAGACTGTCCGTTCATGGTACTCCTATCGACAGAACCCGTCAAATCATCCGCCGTCGCCCCGGCCGAAACCATCGCAGAGGCGCGAGCCCCTTGCATCCGCTGCCCTCACGATCGCTACGGCCGGCAACTTCGAATTCTGTGGCAACTCCGGCTACCGACCATGACGCTCATACGTTGGTGGTCTCCTCATTCGGGCGGGAACGGTCCCGCCGTATGTGCGGGCCACGCTGCGGGGTGATGTCGCCCCGAAGGACGCGAGCCGTGGCGTCGATGAACGAGGGCCCCCCCCGAAACCACAAGGGAGGGCGACAATCGGCGAAGACTGACCTAGATTTGAATCGGAGGTTTGGCCTGCCGTTTTTGGGTAAAGCGGCGCGAATGACGCGAGCCGCGATGGCGGGTCGGACCTCGACAGGCGGTCCAGCATGAACGGCAGCGTCGCGGGAAAGAATCGGCGGGTGCTCGTGGTCGATGACGACCCGGCCATCCTTAGTTTTTTCCGCGAATGCCTTCGTCGTCCCGCTTCGGCCGAGACGGTGGTCGAAGGCTCCGTCCGCCAGCCGTCCGCCCTGCCGGCGTTCGAAATCGACGGGGCTTCGCAGGGGCCGGAAGCCTGCTTACGCGTCGAGCGGGCTCGCGACGAGGGCCGACCCTATGCCGTGGCCTTTGTCGACATCCACATGCCGCCCGGTTGGGACGGCATTACCACCATCGCCCGGCTCTGGAAGCTTGATCCCGAACTGCAAACGGTGATCTGCACGGCGAGAGACGACATCCGATTACTACGGATTCTCGATGAACTGGGCGAAAGCGAACGTCTGTTGATGCTCAAAAAGCCGGTGGATCCGCTGGAACTCCAGTTGATCGCCATCGCCTTGACGGCCCGCTGGAACGCCACTCACCGGGATCGCATGGAGATCCGCGACCTGGAAGCCTGGGCCATCGATACCGAGAGCGTGTTGAAACTTCTGCGGGAATCGCACGAGGCGTTGGAGCGGTCGCACGTGGCAATCCAGCATCGGGCTTCCGAACTGGCTTCCATGCTTCAACAGCGGACCATCGAGGCGATTGCCACCCGCGACGTCACCGTGCTGACGCTGGCTAAACTGGCCGAATCGCGAGATCCGGAGACGGGCGAGCACCTGGAGCGAATGCGGGCCTACGCGCAGATCCTGGCCGAGCACCTGAGCCAGGAAGGCCCGTACCAGGACCAGATCGACAAGCAGTTCCTCGAAGACCTCTTCCGCGCCAGTCCGCTGCACGACATCGGCAAGGTTGGGATCCCCGACGAGATCTTGTTGAAACCCGGCCCGCTCACCGATGCCCAATTCGAGGTGATGAAGCAGCATGCGGCGATCGGCGCCAAGGCGCTGGAGGACGTCGTGGGGGTGTCGGCATATGCCAGCTTCCTCGATATGGCGGCCAAGATCGCCCGCCACCATCACGAGCGGTTCGACGGCACCGGCTATCCCGACGGCCTGGCCGGCCAGGAGATTCCCTTGGCCGCACGCATCGTGGCCCTGGCCGACGTCTTCGATGCGCTCACCTCGGTCCGAATCTATAAGGACGCGGTCGATCCCGACGTCACTCGGATCCTGATTGAGGAGCAGGAGGGCCGGCAGTTCGACCCGGCCGTGGTTGAGGCCTTCCGCGACTGCTACGACCGGTTTTTCGAGGTCTTCAAGGCTAGCCACCGTAGGAAGGCCGAGCAGCAGGAAGCATACGCCTTTTCTTAAGATTCGCGGCGTGGCAGCAGAAAACGGTCGCGGCCCCCGTTCTTCAAAGCTGTTTGGACTGCTAGACTTATGGAGTCCCGCGGGACGCTTGGTCCACACCTCTCCATGGCTAGACTGGCAGCACACGGCCGGATGAACACAATTTGCCTTGTCCTTGATCGACTGCACGGGGGATACGTCGGGGCCTACGGGAACAGTTGGATCGACACCCCGACGCTCGACCGCCTGGCGTTCGAGAGCTTTGTGTTCGATCAGTTCCACATCAACAGCCCCCGGCTGGACGATCTCTATCGCTCCTACTGGCAGGGGCTGCATCCGCTTTTGCCCGGCGACGCAGCGGCGGAGCCGGCGTTGGCCGAGCGCCTGAGGCGGGCGGGGGTGCAGCCTGTGCTGTTGACGGACGAGCCGGCCGTGGCCGACCATCCGTTGGCCCGCGGGTTTGAGCCGCTGGTGTTCATCGAACGGCCCGACCAGGTGGAGGTTGCCCGGGAAGTCGAAGAAACCCAGCTGGCCCGATGCTTTGTCGAACTGGTCGATTGGCTCAGCAAGCCGCAGGAGCCCTTTTTCCTATGGGCGCACCTGGCGGGGCTGGGCGGACCATGGGACGCGCCGCTGGAGTTCCGCCGTCAGTATGCGGCCGAAGACGACCCCGAGCCGCCCAGCACAGCCGGGGTCCCGCATCTGTTGTTGGAGCGGGACTTTGATCCGGATCTCATCTTGGGCTTCTCGCAAACGTATGCCGGGCAGGTCTCGCTGTTGGACACGTGCCTGGCGGCCCTTTGGGAGCTGTTTGAATCGGGGCCGTTGGGCGAGAACACGCTGTTGGTGCTGATGTCGGCCCGCGGATTCCCGCTCGGCGAGCACCGCCGGGTGGGGCCGGATGACACGGCCCTCTACAACGAACTGGTGCACGTTCCGCTCATGATGCGGTTTCCCGATCGACTGGGGGCCGGCGCCCGCAGTGGGGCTCTCGTCGAGCCGGGCGATGTTTGGGCCACCCTGGGGCAGTGGTGGAATCTGCCTGAAGGACGCCAGGGGCCCACGGCTCAAAGCCTGTTGCCCCTGATTCGCGGCGACGTCGACGAGCTTCGCGACCGACTCTGCCTGGTCGATGGCCAGGGGGTGCGGGCGATCCGCGTGCCGGCCTGGTATTTGCGCGACGCCGAGCCGCCGGAGTTGTTCGTGAAGCCGGACGACCGGTGGGAGGTTAACGACGTGGCCGACCGTTGTGCCAACCTCGTCGAGCCACTCCAAG
>JBDKTH010001059.1:0-25045 GCA_039680305.1 Thermoguttaceae bacterium
GCGACTTCGCCGCCGCCCAACAGCCGGTGATCGTCGTGCTCTCGGAAGGCACCTTCCTCACGGTCCAAGCCGTGGTCTCCAACGACCGCCGCTTCGTCCGCCTGACGCTGATCCCCTTCTTCAGCAAGATCACCTCCGTCGATACGTTCACCTTCGAAGGCTCGTCGACAACCACCTCGGACAGTTCGGCGGAAGGCTGGGTCAATCCTGGCGACTCAACGGATGACCGCCGGGAGAAGGAGGCCAACAACAAGTCGACGGTCTCGCGAGGCACGACGGTGCAATTGCCGACGTTCTCCTTCGTCACGGTGACCACCACGGTGAGCGTGCCGGACGGCGGCACGGTGCTCTTGGGCGGCATCAAGCGGTTGAGCGAAGGCCGCAACGAGTATGGCGTGCCGATGCTCAATAAGATCCCCTACGTGAACCGGCTGTTCAAGAACGTCGGGATCGGCCGTGAAACCCAAAGCCTGATGATGATGGTCACGCCACGCATCATCATCCAGGAAGAGGAAGAAGAACGCCTGGGCATCCAGCCGTAACCGGCCGGCAGAGTCCATCGCAGTCGACCATCCTGGGCCGCTGTCTGCTCGAACGGGAGCTGACAGCGGCCCTTTTTTATTCCCTGAGACTGGATTGAGGGCGATCATGGACGCGAGAACCTGGATCATCGTTGGCAGCATCCTGGGAGGATTGGGGGTGGCGGCCGGAGCCTTCGGCGCCCACGGTCTCCAGGGCAAGCTTTCCCCGGCGGCCCTGCTGACCTATGAGGTGGCCGTGCGCTATCAACTGTTTCACGCTCTGGCCTTAGTTCTGGTGGGAATGCTGGCGCTGGCCCATCCCTCGTTGGCCTCCCAGGTGGCCGGATGGGCATTCCTGGCCGGAATTCTGATCTTCTCCGGCTTCCTCTACGGCTATGTGTTCACCGGCATCCGAGTCCTGGCGATCCCCGTACCGATCGGCGGCGTGGCGTTCCTCGTCGGCTGGGCGGCCTTGGCGATTGCCGGCTGGAACCTGCCGCGGGGGGCGTAGGGCCGACTCAAAGTGGCGAGCCTTTCTCGACGAGCCGCCAAGAAACACTTAGCCCCCGGGTAATCAGTCCGGGGGCTAAGCAGGAGACGGGCCAGTTACGGGACCGGCCGAACACTTACGTTGTCGGAGTGGCGGTGTGACGGACCGTACGCGACTCCTTGTTTCCAGTTGGGCCGTCAGGCCGGGGCCAACTCGGCCAACTCTTTGGCCAATCGCTTCCGCGCGACGTGCAACCGTCGCTTGATCGTGCCGATCGGCGAGGCAAACTCGTTGCTCATTTCCACGATCGAGCGGCCGCGGAAGTAGAACGCCACGAGCGTGTCCCGGTCGAGGTCCGGCAGCCGGTTCAAGCCCACGTGGAGCTGCTGGTGCCGTTCCTGGGCGAGGATGCTGCCCAGCGGGGTCTCATACTCCACACAGCTCGCTTCCACCCGATCGGCCTCGAGCGAAGCCATCAGCCTCGTACGCATGGCGCGATTGATCGCCATGCGCCGAGCGATCGCCCGCAGCCAGCCACCAAAGCACTCGGGGGTCTGCAGCTGGCCAATCTTCTGCATGGCCTGGATGAAGACCTCCTGGCAGAGTTCCTGGGCTTCGGCGTCGTTTCCGAGGCGACGGACGACGACGACGTAGACGGCGCGGTGGTAGCGGTCGAACAGTTCGTTAAATGCCTGACGGTCACCCTGCTGGGCGGCGAGGACCAGCTGGGCGATCGGTTCTCTTTCGGTCGTAGATTCTTCCTGCAACAATTCCATCGTTCTCTCCTCGAAATGCACAGCCAATCAATGTCGCAAACCCAGGGATGCTCCAGAGCGGGCGGCGACAAAAAGGCAACAGCCCTTCAGCCGCCCTTCGGCCGAGGGTCCATGCTCGTCGTGAAGTTGGGACAGATCCAAGCGGGTTAGCTTGGGAGTCTGTCGCTTCGGAGCATGGGCCGTGGCCAACTCGGGCGTTTCGACCAGCGCCAGCGCATCATGCCGGAACTGGTCGGTTCCGTCGTGCGCGTCGCGCCCGCAGCGACCGGTACTACATGGCACGTTTCTAGCGCCAAATGTCCGGTCGTCTGCTGCCCGAGCAGCCGTGCAAAGAGACTCCACGCTTGATACGCGCGCAGATGCCGGGCAGCATTACCAATTACGGCGCCGACGACGACGTTCGACTTCTGGCAAATGCCAATGACGTCGGACTTTACGGCGGTAATGGCGGCAATGAACCTACCCATGGTAAACCTCTGCGCCTTGCGTGGAAAAAGAGAACAGACTACGTAAACCACAGATCAGCGGCACCCCAGCCCTGGGGTCCACCGCACTCTGTACTATTCAGGTTGCCACGTCTCGGTCGGCAAGTCAAGGGATCAACACCGATCCGCGACCGCTTGCAGACCCACCATCGTGGCTACTTCGGATATTATAGACACCCGTTCAACCGATAAGTTCGCACACATTCGCAAAAACCTCAAGAAAAATCGGCGGCCAGGCCCTCGGCGTTTCGGATTTCCCCAAAAGCCGCGGAAATCCACCCTCTAGGTGCAATGCAGCACACACACTTGGCAGGGGGCAATACGGCTCTTTCAGGTTTATCCGGCGGAATCGCACCGCCAGGAACGCGTCAGCCGGACGAACCTGAAAAGAAGCGTCTAGGCGTGGCCGGCGGGCTTTTCTTCCAGGTCGAAGCCGAAATACTGGGCCGCATTGCGGTAGCAGATATCCTGCACCATCCCACCGATCAGTTTCAGGTCGTTGGGCAACAGCCCCTGCTCGATCTCAGTCCCGAGGAGGTTGCAAAGGATGCGGCGGAAGTACTCGTGCCGGGTGTAGGAAAGGAACGAGCGACTGTCGGTCAGCATGCCGACGAAGCAGCTCAACAGCCCGTGGTTCGACAGCGACTCCAACTGCCGCTGCATTCCGTCCTTCTGATCCAGGAACCACCAGCCGCTGCCGTACTGCATCTTACCGGGGCAGGAGCCGTCCTGGAAATTGCCGATCATCGTGGCGATCAGGTCGTTGACCGCCGGATTCAGGTTGTAGACGATCGTCTTGGTGAGTCGCTGCTCGGATTCCAGGCGATCGAAGAAACGGGCCAGCGGCCGGGCCAACAGCCCATCGGCCATCGAGTCGTAACCCGTGTCGGGGCCCAGGGCTTTGAACATGCGGCTATTGTTGTTCCGCAGCGCTCCGATATGGAACTGTTGCGTCCAGCCCCGGTCATGGTCCAACACGGCAAACTCGTAGAGCATCGCCGACTTGAACTGGGCGATTTGCTCGGCCTCCAGGTCCTGGCCGTTGCGGACTTCCCGAAAGATCGTGCGGATATCCGATTCCTTGAACGGCACAGCATCCACGACTTCCAGGCCATGGTCTGAAAGCCGGCATCCCATGGCGTGAAAGAATGCGTGCCGCCGGTGGATCGCCTCCAGGAACGTGGCAAAGTCCTTGATGTCGATATCGGCGACCACCGCGAGCCGATCGACCCAGGCGTTGAATGCCTCGGGCGATTCCACGGCCATGGCCTTATCCGGCCGAAACGTGGGCAGCACCTGGATCGCCATCGCCGGATCGGCGGCGATGGCGGCGTGATACTCGAGGCTGTCGGTTGGGTCGTCGGTCGTGCAGACCAGGACCACGTTCATCTGCCGCATGATGCCGCGGCAGGAGAAATCCTTCTCAGCGAGCCGCGCATTGCCCTGGTCCCAGATGCTCTTGGCCGTGGCCGGACTAAGCAGTCGGTCGCTGATTCCGAACGGCCGTTTCAGCTCAAGATGGGTCCAATGGTAGAGCGGATTGCGCAACGTCTTGGGGACCGTCTCGGCCCATTTCTGGAACTTCTCCCAATCCGAGGCGTCCCCGGTGCAGTACGCCTCCGGCACGCCCGCCGCCCGCATCGCCCGCCACTTGTAATGATCGCCATAGAGCCAGATCTGCGTGAGGTTGGCAAACCGGTGATCCGCCGCGATCTGCTGGGGAGGCAGGTGGCAGTGGTAATCGACGATGGGCATATCTCGGGCGTAATCGTGATACAGCCGCACTGCCGCTTGATTTTGGAGGAGGAAGTTCTCGGTAATGAAGACGTCCTTCACAGAATCCCTTTCAGGAGAACGCAAGAAAACGGTCAGCCCAATAGCCACAATCGCGACAGTTTACCATCACCGGCCAACCGAGGAAACGGGGACTTGGGCGCAAAGGCGCGTGGCAGGCGGCATAAAAAAACCCCGCCGTTCGCAGCCAGGGCGAACGGCGGGGCCGGAACAGAGAAGAGGCCGAACTGAGTGAAGGTGTCCCGAATAAAGAGTTGGATGATTGCGTTATTCGCTCGGCCGAGAACCTTGGGTACACAGCCCGCTGGTCCCCTTCCCAACAAATCTGATCATACCAAGTCCGACTTGCGTGTCCATAGTCTTCTCCAGAAAATTCTCGAGCGAAAACCGCCCCGTGCTCCCCCCAAGCGATACGACTCGGCACCGTTCGCCTGTTTTCCCCACCACACCTGCCCTATAATCGGGGTTTGTCGTCTTCGGCGGGCAGATGGCGTGTGAACGGGCTACGAAACGGAAGGTGCCATGTCAAGGTTTATGGAGGTTTGTGAGAAGGCCGCCCGGGCAGGTGGAGCGGTCTTGATGGATTGGCTGGGGCGGGTCCATGTGCGAGAAAAGGGGAGGTCCGACCTGGTGACCGAGGCCGATCTGGCCTCGCAAGACATGGTCCGTCGCGTCATCCTGGAAGCGTTTCCCGACCATTTCGTCCTCGGCGAAGAAGATGCCCCCGATGCGGCAACGACACCGCCGAGCACCTCGGAATACCGCTGGATCGTGGACCCGCTGGACGGGACCACCAACTATGTCCATCAAGTGCCCCATTTCAGTGTTTCGGTGGCGTTAGAACGGGCAGGGGACCTCCTCGTCGGGACGGTCTATCATCCGACCGCTAACCAGTGTTTTACGGCCGAGGCGGGCCGCGGGGCCTATCTCAATGGCGCACGGCTGAAAACCAGCGAGGTCACCGATCTGTCGCGTGCGGTCTGCGCGGTCGGGTTTCCGCCCCAAGTCACCATGGACTCGCCCGATCTGCGGCTATTCCTCGCCGGTCTGGATCGTTGCCAGTCCTTTCGCCGCACCGGTTCGGCCGCGCTGAACCTCTGCTATGTGGCCGCCGGCTGGTACGATGTCGCCTGGTCGTTTTCCACCAAGGTTTGGGATATGGCGGCCGGGGCCCTGCTCATTCGCGAAGCGGGAGGTGTCGTGACCTCCCCCGAAAGTGAGACACTCCTGCTCCGCGACGGCCATTTCTTCGCCGCGGCCAACAAGACGCTGCACGAACAGATTCTGACGATGGCACGCGAAACGGCCGCGCAACACCCCCTCTAGTTAGCGGAACCTTCGTGAAACCGAAGGTTTTGCTGCTTCAAGGAGAAGGGGTGTTTAGGTAGACTGTAAGGAAGTTCCTTGTCTCGATAGGCTCTGTTCTGGGCCGCACCAATCGGTGGGGAGAGGGGCTGGGGTAACGTGCTTCTTGGGTCTGTCGGCAAGTCAGCTTAGGGATTCGAGGCCTTGCAGGGTAGCATGCAGCGGCTACTTCCGACTGTTATCTGCCAGTTGGCAGTCTTGTGGTGCGCACCTCTCTGCGCCCAAGAGACCGGCCAGCCGACGCCCGCGGAGTCGACGTTAGCGGCCCCGGCGGCTCCCGTGGCCCCCATCGAGGAAACCAAGCTGCCCGTCTACTTGAAATCCAAGGACGGACGTTGGGTACCGATGCTCGACTGGACCTTCGAGGATTTCGAACGGGTCTACCAGGAGAACCAGGGGCTTAAGCAGCGAGACCAGACGCCCCCCTACAGTCTCCAATCGACGACGATCACCGGGACCGTCAAGGGGGACAACGCGGAGTTGAGCATTCAGTTCGGCATCCTGGTGCGCGACGATCAGTGGGTCCGCGTCCCGTTGCGGTTAAGCCAGGCGGTTCTCCGAGAGGGTGCCAAGTACGAGGGGCCCGACGGCCAGTGTTTCCTGGACTTTGACGCGGAGGGTGATGGTTACATCGGCCGGCTCCATGGCAGTTCGGGCCAGCAACATCGTCTGACGCTCAACGTACTGGTTCCGGTGACCAAGGTCGGCGAGGAGAGCCGCATCAAGCTCTCGGTTCCTCGGACCACGAGTTCCAGCTTGAAGCTTACGGTCCCGCTCGCCGGTGCAGCGGGCGAGGTCTCCACCGGGGCTCCCCTGACCACCACGGCCGTCGGCGAGAAGGGCACGGAGTTCACGGTGCTTGGGCTCGGCGGCGATTTCGACCTGAGTTGGCGCAAAGCCGGAAGTCGACTGTCGCAGACGGAGCCAGTGCTGGAGGCCGTCGGGACCATCTTGACCCGCGTCGATTCCGGCTCGATTCACAATGACGCGACGTTGAGCGTCCGCGCCTACGGCGGCCCGTTCGATCGGTTCCGCGTTCGTTTGCCGGAGGGGGCGGAGTATGTGCCGGGCAATGCCAGCGACTACACGGTCGTGCCGGTGCCGGCCAATGGCGCGAAGGCAACGGGCGCCGCGAAAGCAGGACCGCTGGTGGAGGTTCGTCTGGCGAAGAAGGTCGCCGGCCCGGTAGAGATCCGCTTGAGCACCAAACGGCGCTACGAGACGGCCGGAGCGGCCGAATGGCTGGAATTGGCCGGATTCGAGGTGGTCGAAGCCGCCCGACAATGGGGCAATATCGCGATCACGGCGGCCGAAGACCTCCAGGTCGTCTGCACGGCCAACCGGGGTGTCCGGCAGGTGGACCAATTGCCCGAGGCCTTGCGAGGCGAAGACCGCCTAGCCGGTTTTGCCTATTTCAGTCAACCCTATTCGCTCACGGCCCGCGTGGTCCCCAAGAAGACCCGCATCAGCGTCGAGCCCGAGTACCTGCTCCAGGTCGACGAGGACAAGGTGCGTCTGGAGGCGAAGCTGAAATACACCATTCGGGCCGCCAAGGTCTCGGCGTTGGACGTGGACTTGCTCGACTGGGAGTTGGACGAAGTCGGGCCGGCGAATCTGGTGGCCGTCGACATGGTGGCCGTCGACCGAACGGGCGTGCTGTCCCTGCCGCTGGCCACGCCGTCGATCGGGCAGATCGAGATCACGATCCGCGCCCACAAACGCCTCGCCACGGGCGGCACGTCCCTGTCGTTAGCCTTGCCACGGCCGCAGGCCAACTCGTCAGGCCCCGCGGCCCTGGTGGTGCAGCCGGCCGACAACATCGAGTTGATTCCGGATGCCAGCGCAACGGTCGGATTGGTGCGGCAGCAGGTGGCCCCGCCGATGTCGATTCCCACGCGGCAACAGGCGCCGCTGTTCTACCGCGGCGAGACCGCCAAGGCCGTGTTCGCCGCGGGGATGAACATCCATCCGCAGTCGATCACCGTGGACGTCGCCTCTCAACTGACGCTGGCCGGACAGGAGAAGTACGTCGAGCAGAAATTGTCCTACGCGATCGCCTACAAGCCGGTGGAGACGCTGACGCTCGAGGTCCCACGCAGTCTGGCGAGCGCGGATGGTCTGGAGATTCTGTTTGAAGGCCAGCCGATCTCCCCCGCCGAGCTTCCCGACCAGGCCGAAGCGCCGGGCGACACCCGGCCGATCAAGAAGCGGCTCCTGCTGCCCTCGCCACGGATCGGCTCCTGCGAGTTGACGATCCGCTATCCGATCATCCTCGAAGAACTCTTGCCGGAAACGAGCATCGTCTCGACGGTTCCGCTGATCATGCCCGCCGACGGCCAACTGGAGAGCAACAAGCTTTGGCTGACGGCCGCCCCGGGCGTGCGAGTTCAGCTTCGCGAGGGGCCGTGGGCAGTCGCCGAAGAATCGGGGCTCTCGCCGGAGCGGCTGCACGGGCTCCAGATAACGGCCAACGAGCGGGTGGAGAAGATCGTCCTGGGGATCCACCTGGAAGACCGGGACGCCCTGGGCTCGACCTTGGTGGAACGCGCCTGGATCCAGACGTGGCTATCGCCGGCCCCCAGCGGCATGCAGCGTCAAGACCGGGCGGTCTTCCGCTTTACCAGCGATCAGAAGGAGTTGGAACTGCAGCTTCCCCGCGATGTCGAGCTGAGCGGAGTGGAACTCTCGTTGGATCGCCGGCGCGTCCAGGCGAAGATCACGACGGCCGGCAGCCTGGTAATCCCGCTGCCCGACGCCTCGCGGAGCAGCCCCCACGTGCTGGAAGCCAACTACCACTTTCCCGAGCGTCCGACGGAGGTCAGCCGCTGGACGATGCAATTGCCGCGTCTGGGGCGGAACGTCTGGGTGCGACGGTTGTACTGGCAGTTGGTCCTGCCGCAGCAAATCCACCTGATCGCCGCCCCGGACGGCTTCACCCCCGAGTTTACGTGGGGTTGGACCGGCGCCTTTTGGGGCCGGAATCCGCTGCTGGAACAGACGCAACTGGAATCCTGGGTGGGAGCGCCCCATCTGACCGCCGTCCCCAACGCCACCAGTCGGTACTTGTTCAGCACGCTTGGCCCGGTCGAGCAGTGCGAGCTCCGCGTGGCGGGCCGATCGCTGATCGTGCTTGGGGCCTCGGGCATTGCCTTGATTGCCGGGCTGTTGCTGCTCTACGTTCCGCTGAGTCGGCATCCACTGCCCCTGTTGGTCGTGACGCTAGCGTTCCTGTCAGCGACGTTCCTCTATCCGGAGCCGACACTCTTGACCTCCCAGGCGGCCAGCCTGGGCCTGGCGTTGACCCTCGTGGCCGGGCTTCTCCAGCGCAGCATGACACGGCGCCGCCAACGCCGGCTGCCGCGTGAGAGCGCCAGCTCGCTACTGGAAAAAGGTTCGACCCAGGCCTTGTACTCGGCGCCCTTGAGCACCCCCGATGCGCCTACCGACACAGCGCCCGTCATGCCGCCGCTTTCGCCTCCCACCAGCATGCCATGAGCGACCCCAAACGCTTCACAACCGAGCGCGGTAGAGGCTGGTGCGGAGCGAGACGAGCCTCGGCCCATTCGTCCGCCGCCGCGACGTTCGCGGTGCGGTGTCTCGTCGTCTGGCTTCTGCTGCTGGTCACTGGATTAACGGCCCTCGGGGCCGAGGCCCAATCCAGTGCCGGGGGGCGGGAGGGAAGCAAGGCCCCGGCCCCCAACACTCCGCCGCTGCGATTTCGCCGGGTCTACGCGCCGGCCGACCATCCCGAGGCCTGGCCTCGGCAGCAAATGCCGTACTTCCCCGTGCAGCCCGACGAGTTTGAACGATTGCTCGGACGCGCACGAAGCGCCGTTGGCGTCGGCGAGACCTCGGTCGCCGTGGCGATCGCTTCGGCGCAGTACAAGGCCCGGCTGGAGGACGGAGACCTGATCGATGGCGAAGCGACCGTCGAGGTCCTCCACTGCTCCGACCACCGGGCGATGTTGCGTCTGGAGCCCTGCGGTCTGGCGGTCAGCAAGGCCAGCTGGGCGGGGGCCGACGGCCAGTTGGCCGAATTGGGCCAAGGCCCCGACGGCAAGCTGATGGTCCTCGTGGAGCGGTCGGGCAGCCTGCGGTTGAGCTGGTCGCTCCACGGGCAACGGGACTCGCAGGGAACGGTGGAACTCCCCTTGGAGTTCCCCCCCTGCCCCAGCACGCTTCTGATCCTGGATTTGCCGGCCAACGTGACGCCGCTGACGGATTGCGGGATTGTGACCAAAGAAGCGGCCAGCGTCGCCCCCCTGAACCGTTGGCGGATCGAGCTGGGCGGCCATCATCGCGTGGGGCTGCGCATCGTGCCGACCGAAGCCCTGGAAAAGCATCGTCAGCAGACGCGGGTACGGCAGTCGTTGGTGTACGACATTTCCCCGCAGGGTCTCGATCTATCGGCCCAGTTGCAGTTCGACGTGTACAATGAACCGTTGCGGCAAGTGGTGGTGGCGCTCGATCCCGGCCTGCGTCTGGTGACCGTGCGTTCGAACTCGGTGGCCGTCCCGTGGTCGTCGATGACGCCGCTGCCGGGCAGCAACGCCACCCGCGTCGTGCTCGAATTCCCCGAGCCGCTCCAGGGCCTGGGGCGGACCGTACGGCTGCGGCTCCTGGCCCCGCTGCAACTCGGCCCCCCATGGCGTCTGCCTGGCCTCCGCCCGGAAGGAATGCTCTGGCAGGAAGGGAATGCTACGCTCTTGGCAACCTCGCCGCTGGTGATCGAGCGGCTCACGCCTATCGAGAGCCGCCAGGTGAAGGTCAGCCCCCTGTCGGCTCCTCGATCAGGCGAGAGCATGGAACTCCAGTATTTTGGCCCGAACGCCGGCGCAGAAATCGTCCTGGGTCACCCCCAGTCGCCCGTCCAACTCAATTGCGCGACGACGGTGGAACTCAGCGGCGGAGAGTTGACCGCGCGAGTCACGGCCGATTTTTCCGTGACCGATGGCGAAGTATTCGAGCTGGAAGCCGAGGCCTCGCGCCAATGGATCGTCGACTCCGTGGAGTCCGTGCCGGGCGAGGTGTTAAGGGATTGGAATCTGGAGAAGAGCGAGGCGGGGGCAGCGAAGCTGACCATCCGCCTGGCGAAGGCCCTCTCGCCGTCCCGGCCCGTGCGACTCCAAATCACCGGGCGGCGTCTCCAATCGCCGCTGCGGCGCTGGCTGGGGGTGAAGGAGCTGGTGCCGCTTCAGTTCCGTGCCGGCCCGGACGGACGACGGCTGATCTCGCTGCGCGGCGTCGAGCCTTACCAGTTGAAAACGACGGGGGCGGACCGACTGACGACGATCGATCCGCAAAACGTCGATGCGACGGCGGCCCGCCTGTTGAACGGCTCGGTGGGCAAGCTGCTCTTTGAGCAGGATGCCGGCGCCGAGGACCTGCGGGTCTCGGTGGAGCCCCAAAGTTCCCAGTATGCCGCGACGCTTCGGGTGGAGGCGGCGGCCATGGACGGCTCGCTGGTGGAGTCCTACCGGTTGAACTGCATCCCTGCGTCCACGCCGATCGCTCGCCTGTTGGTTCGCTTTTCGCACCGTCGCGACTCCTCCGTGCGCTGGACACTCGTCGATGGTGGCGACGAGGCCCTGACGGTCCGGCCCTATGCCGATCCAGCGTGGCCAGCCGGAGCGGGCTCGGCCGACGAGATCTGGGAGATCACGCTCCAGCAACCGCAGAGCATTCCCTTCGAGATCCGCGCCCACCGCACCAGTCCGCTGGCCGCGAAGCAGCCGATCAGCCTGGCCTCGCTGCCCGACGCGGCCAGCCAGCGGGCCACGCTGGTGGTCTCGTCGACCGAGATGAACGTGGTCCGGGTGGAGGGCGGTCAATTGGAGCCGATCCCCGCCGAAGCGGTCCCGGCCGACCAGTACAACAATGCACGGGCGACCTACCGCTACTATCCGGCCCACAACAACGTCCCGTCGCCGGACGCGGTGCTGGTCGTCGCCCCCCGGTCTTCGGCATCCCCTCTTCCCGCCGCCTGGGCGTGGAACTGCCACCTGGAGTCGCGTTACGATCGCGTGGGGATGGGGCACCATCTGGCCGTCTACCGGATCGAGAATGGGGGCTGCCGCCAGGTTCCCCTGACCCTGCCGCCCGATGCATCCCTTGAAGACTTGCGTGGCGTGTGGGTCGACGAAGCCCGTGCGTCCTGGCACGTCGTGGGAGCGAAGGAACGGCGCCGTCTGGTCGTCGACCTCCCTGCAGGACGGAAGTACTCCGTCCTGGCGTTCCATTACACCACGCTCAGCCCTCCCCTGCGTCTCATCCGCAGCCTGAGCCCGTCTCTGCCCGAGCTTGAGATCCCGGTCCTCGCCTGCCAGTGGACGGCGTGGCTGCCGCCGGGCTATGAAGCGGTCGATCCTGACCTTCGCTGGCAACCGCAGCGTACGCCGTCGCTGACCTGGACGGAGCGGCTGTTCGGCCCCTTGGGGCAAGGAACCACCTCGGCGAGGTTCAATCCGTTCCGTTCCGGCGATTGGGCCGCGATGGTCGGCGATCGGTCGTCGCGTCGGGCTGCCGAGAACAAATCGCGACAACTCCTGCAAACCCTGGGCGAGTCGGTGAGGAATGGCCGGGAACCGGAGGCGGAGGGCGTGGATTGGAAGACCGCCTTCAGCTCGCCGGTCGTGGAGTCGATCTTGGGCGACCAATCCGACGGACAGAAGAAGTGCTTGCTGTTGGTCGACCAACCCGCTCTGGCACGGTTGGGAATCGCCCCCAATACGCCCCTTCCCAGATCGACGAACGGAACCCCCAGTACGCGCGGCGCGGCCCTGCTTCAGCAAGCCGAGCTGACGCTCCTGGTACATCCGACGGCAATCGTGGTCACCAGCGGACTGGGCGCCGCGTTGGATCATGCCTCGCTCGAACCGTTGGACAACGGTGCTCTATGGTGGATTCGTCCCGGGCCGCTGGCCGACCAGGTGCAGGAGGCGGCGGCGGGCCAATCGGGCGAGCGTTTCGCCCGGTTTGCCATCTGGAGCCGTCAGCCCGCCGAACCAGCCGCGCCCCGGGGCACGGACTGGCCGGTCGACGTCCACCCTTCGGACACGCCTGGCTGGACGGCCTATGAGTTGCAGATGTCGGGCGAAGCGCCGGCCCAACTGAACGTCATCCTGACAAGTGCCCTGGAGACGCTTCGCTGGTCGGTCTTTCTGGTGGTCGTTGTGCTGACCAGTTGGCGGTCGGTCGGCCGGCCGGCCGTGCTGATGCCCCTGGCCGGCCTGCTGGCCCTGGCCGCCCTGCTGGTGCCGGCCGCCTACGTGCCGCCGGTCTCGGGCGGGTTTCTGGGAATCCTGTTCGGCATCGCGCTGCGTCTCGTGAGTCGAAGGGATGCCGAGGAAACCGAACCGGCACCGGCGAGCCAGCCGAACAAGACTTCCTCGTCGCACAAGGCGGTCAGCGGGATGCCGGTATTGCTCCTGGGCATGCTCCTGTCGATGTCCGGGCTCGCCGTGGCGGCGGAGCCGTCGAAAAGCGAACCTTCCAAGGCGGTTCCGCCCCCGCGTCAACCGGCCTCGCCCGCCGCTTCAGCAACTCCCTTCTCCGTGCCGGCACCGGCGCAGGCGGAAGCCAAGCCGGCGGCCGCGTACAATGTCTTGATCCCCGTGGACAAAGACGCCAAACCGACGGGAGAACCGTATCAAGTCCCCGAGGGGCTCTATAGGGAACTTCACCGCCGCGCGGCGGCGGGGACGGACGAACCGCAGGGATGGCTGTTGACGGGAGCGACCTACCGGGGCTCGCTCGTCTGGCAGGGCACGCCCGAGCGACTCGCGCCGGGGGAACTGAAAGCGAGCTTCGCCCTCCAGGTGTTCAGTCCCCAGACCCGAGTGCGTTTGGGCCTCGGCCATCAAGGGCTCAACCTCGTGCCCGACGGCGCCACGCTCGACGGCCGGATGATCCAGCCCGAATGGCAGGAAGACGGAACCGCGCTGGCGTTCGACGTGGAAGAGCCGGGGGAGTACCAGTTGGAGCTGGCGTTGCGGCCAACGGCCCAGAGCGGCGAGACGACCAGCGGTTTCGATCTGTCGATTCCCCGCCTGATCAGTGCGCAGTTGGAGTTGTCGATCCCGGCGAACGCTCCGACGGTCGAGATCCCGTCGGCCTTGGGGACCGTCGTCCGCCAGACCGAGCCCTCTCGCGTTCTCGCCGAACTAGGGCCCAGTCACCGCCTGAGCGTGCGATGGCGAGAGACGACGGCCACGGCCCCTGCGGGCCCCGCGGTCGACATGGAGGAACTCTTGTGGCTGAAGGTCCAGCCCGAGTCGGTGGTGCTCGATGCCCACTTCCGATTCCGCGTCGTCGAAGGGCGTGTTCAGGAACTCCGCCTCCAAACCGATCCTCGCCTGCGGCTTCAACCGTTGCGAGGAGAGAACGCGCCGACGGTGGAAGTGCAGACGCACCCCGGCCAGCCGCAGACGATCCGCCTCGTCTTCCCGAGCCCCGTCTCGGATCAGATGGAGTTGGCCGCGTCGTTCCTCCTGACCGAGACCTCGGGAATCGGCAATCTGCAACTGCCGCTTTTGGAAACGCAAGGAGTCCGGACGACGAAACGCTGGATGGCCGTTGGGGTCGATCCGTCGTTGCAGTACGAGCAACAGCCAGATCCGCGGCTCGAGGCGGTCGCGGTTCCGGTGTTTGCGACGGCTTGGGGGCCGACGCCGACGCAGCCCCTGTTTGCCTACAGCCTGGCTGCCGGCGATACCTCGTGGGGCCTGGTGACGCATCCCCGCGCCCCCAGCACGACGGCCACCCAGACCCTCGCGATGAGCCTCGACCAAAACGAAGCCCAGGTGCAACTCGACGCGCAGTTGAAGACATCGTCGGGCTACCACTTCCAGTATCGGATCCCTGCACCACCGGAACTGGAGGTGCACAAGGTTTCGCTTCAGGCCGAGAACCAGGAGCACGTCGCCCGCTGGTCGCGGAACCGGGAAGGCTTGATCACCGTCTTTCTGAACGCTCCCGTGACCGGCGAGCAGCGACTGTCGCTGCAGGGCCGTTTGCCGACCGAAAAACGAAGCAGCGTCGTCTTGCCGATCCTGCGGATCGCGGCGGTGGAGACGCAAGGCAACACGATTCAGCTGTTCCGCAAGCCGGCCGTTGTGCTTCGCGTCGTCCAGGCGGAGGGGCTGACGGCGCTCCAGTCGCCGGTGGCCAGCGAGAACACGGCGTCTCTCGGACGGCTGGTGACCTCGTTCCAAGCCAAGGGCAATCAACCGGCCACGTTCAAAGTGGCCCTCTCGCCCAACCGTCCCAAGATTCGGGCCACGCAACAGACCAGCGTGCGATTCGATGGGGAGCAGCGGGAAGCGAAGGCCGACTTCCAGATCCATGTCGAGCAGGGGCAAGTCGACCAGTGGCGTCTGGA
Source organism: Thermoguttaceae bacterium (assembly GCA_039680305.1). GTDB lineage: Bacteria > Planctomycetota > Planctomycetia > Pirellulales > Thermoguttaceae > JBDKTH01. Next base: position 14,811 of record JBDKTH010001059.1, read on the forward strand.
CGTTCCCTCGCAATGGAACGGCCCCTACAAGGTCGACCCGCCGTCGGCGATCAAGGTGGTCAACATTCCAGGCGACAATCGGCGCCGGCTCATCCTCCAGCCGACGGCGGCGGTAAGCGGCGAGTATCGGTTGAGCGTTTCCGGCCCCCTGACGTTGGCCCCGGGCGATCAAGTCTGCGCGCCGCAGATCGTGCTGCAAGACGCGGAGATCGTGGAACACCTTTTGGTCCTGCCCACGCAGTGGCAGCTTCACCCCGTGGTCTGGGAAACCCAGGGGCTCAAGCCGGCGTCGCTGCCCAGCGACTTCGACGCCCTGCCCGTCGGCCGGGAATCGTTTGTGGCGTACCAGGCCGAGCGGCCGTCGTTCCAAGCGATCCTCAAGCCGCTCGTCGGATTGCCGCAGGTCTTCCTGGCCGACATCCACTTGGCCTGGCAAGCCGATGGCACCTGCCACGGCGTTGCCCAATTCGACCTGCAATCGGCGGGCATGCCCCACTGCTGGCTCCAACTGCCGGCCGGGCAAGAACTGATCCAGGCCACGGTGGCCGACGTGCCGGCGGTCCCCCTGCGCAACACCGATCAACGGTGGCAGATTCCCTTGAGTCCCAGCGCCTTTCCGCAACGGCTGGAGGTCCTGTTCCGCGGGCGACTGGCCGCTCCTTCGACCAACGGAACGTGCCAGCTCGAAGCGCCCACGCTGGAAGAGTGGCCCATCCGGCAGACGACCTGGGCCGTCTACGGACCCCCGCTTTCTCAGCCTGGCGATCCCCAAGGCATCAAGATCATCGAGCCGCTGGAACAGGAGATGGTTCGTCTGCGCAATGTCAATGCGTTGATCGAACAGGCCGCAGAAACCACCACGGAAGATCCCGAACAGATGGTGCAGTGGTATCGGACTTGGGCGAGTCGCTGGCTGGACCTGGGCAGCACGATCCGTCGACAGCTCGCCTTGCCGACCGCGACGGCCACGCCTCAGGCCGAGGCCGCGCGACAGGTCTTCTCCAAGGAACTCGAATCGCTCTGCGGCCGGCAATCGCCCACGGCCAGCCGGCTTGCCGGAACACAGGTGCTCGCTCAACTGGCGGCGGAGACGCCGCGAACCGACCGCCCCACGCGCCTGTGGCTGCCCGGCTCCGACAGTTCGCGCCCCGTGCTCTACGGTCTCGCGGAAGGCGGTGTCAACGCGATTGCGATCAGCTATCGCACCGTCACGGCCCGCCCGCTGCTTCCTCGCCTCGGTGGTCTCCTTGTGGTGGCCGGCGTCGCCGCGGCGCTGATCTGGGGCGTGCGTCACGGCCGCCTGGAGGCGTTGATCTTCCGCTGGCCACACGCGTTCGGCGTGCTCGTCGGGCTGGCCTGGTGGCTCTGGCTATGGCCGAGCGTGCTGGGCTGGGTGATTGTGCTCGTCAATGTCGTCGCCGCCTTTCGGCCCGTCGAACGCGTGTCGCGCAAGCCCGCCACGGTGGTTGTGACGATGACGTCCCGCAAGCGGTAGGCCAAACGCACGGTGCCCCAAGGGACGCTCGCGTGTCAAGCCCAGTCGTGCGACGGCGACCACGACGGATCTTTCAAAAGCGATCTTCAACGCGACCTGCGGTCAATCCACGCGGGAAATCCGTCGATAAGTAGAAGGGCAACAAGGGCTTCCCGCGAGACATCGCGAAGGCGATGCTATCAAGGGACGCTCGAAACCTGCTGTTCGTCAGCCGCCGCGCCACAGTCCAGCCACATTTCGTATTGGCAAACGGGCAGCCTTTTGATAGGGTATCCGCCGACGTTGACGCTCCTGCTTCGCAGCGTTTCGCGAGATCCAGGACGCGGCGGACCGGCACCCCGAGGGCGCCGGGAAGATTCTGCACCAGTCGCGCCGCGCGTGGGCCGCGACGGGCCGACAAGGAAGGAGGCCGGCATGAGTTCTGACCAAAAGCAGGAAGTGCGAGTCCACATCCGGTGGATGATCCGGCGCGACATGCCTGAGATCCTCGCCATCGAGCAAGAGAGCTTCGAGTTCCCTTGGACCGAAGAGGATTTCATCCGCTGCCTGCGACAGCGCAACTGCATCGGCATGGTGGCCGAGCACGAAGACCGTGTCGTGGGGTTCATGATCTATGAGTTGAACAAGAACCGCATCCAGGTCCTCAACTTCGCCACGGCGGCCGACGTTCGTCGCCGCGGCGTCGGCACCCTGATGGTCGCCAAGCTGATCGGCAAACTCTCCGTCCAACGTCGAACGCGAATCACCCTCGAAGTCCGCGAAACCAATCTTCCCGCTCAACTGTTCTTCCGCGCCACCGGGTTCCGCGCTGTGTCCGTCCTCCGCAGCTTCTACGAAGACACGCCGGAAGATGCCTACCTGATGCAGTATCGCTTCCGCGTCGGCCAGGCCGATTTCGCCGAGCCGACCAACCGCATCACGCGTCTGGCAGGCTGACACGAGTTGGGCAACGCCACGGGGTGCCACTGGCATCTTGCCAGTGCCCCCCCCTTGCCAGGCAAGTTGATCAGGCACTGGCGGCACGCCCAGTGGCACCCGGCGCAAGCTCAGCTCCGCCCTACTTCATTACCAATCTTGGTCGCCCGAACCTTTCAGGAGCTGACCGTCAGCGACCGCACTTCCAACGACGGCAACCGCACCACGGCCACCGACGGCAGCGACGTGCGATAGAGGGCGCCCGGGTTGACGACGAGCGTGTCTCCCCGCTGCGAAATCTCGGCCACGTGGGTGTGCCCGTAGCAGACGAGGCTCCAGCGTCCCCGCTCGATCGTCTCGCGCAGGAGTCGCGAGTCGTCGCCATGCAGAAAGGCGACCGTCTTTCCGTGGAAGTCGAGCTTTCCGAAGCGCTCGTGGCAGGTCTGGCCGGCTCGGCGGATCGCTTCGCGGAGCGACGTTGGATCGTCGACGTTGCCGAAGACGAAATGCGTCGGCCATGGGGCCAATAGTTCGACGACCGTGGGCGAGCCGATATCGCCGCAATGAAGGACCTGATCCACGCCGAGACTGGCGAACCGCTCGACCGCTTGTTGCGTGCGAGCGACGTGCCCGTGCGTGTCACTGAGGATGCCGAGGAGCATGCCGCTCAATCCCTCCTGTTCTTCTCGGATCGGTGCCTGAGCCACAAGGCAATCCTACTGCGCGTCCCTCCGCCCGTCCCAGGGCTTTTTTCGCGGGCCACCCGATGGCCGGACTTCGGCGGTCGCCACGGTTGGTGCATAAACCGCCGTGTAAACACGACTTGCGACGAGAGGATAACCCTAACGGCGAGTCCCCTACCGCACGTTTCCCGGTAGCGGCAAGAGGCCATCGCACCGGCGGGGCCGCGGCCGCCCACGAAACGTTTGCAGGGATGGCTTGGTGGGAGTTACGATGGTGGTCTATACTGTCGTCGGGAAGACGAGCTTCCTGATCCTCGGCCAATGACCTCACCCTGGAGTCCGCACCATGCGTACGCTCGCTGCTGTTTCGTGCCTGGTTGTCCTGTTGGCCCTCTCGACGGTCGCTCGGGCCGAGGAGGGGTTCACGTCGCTGTTCGACGGGAAGACGCTCAACGGCTGGAAAGGCGACCCGAGGTTCTGGAGCGTGGAAGACGGGCTGATCGTCGGTTCGAGCGATGCGGAGAAAGTGCCCCACAACACGTTCCTTTCCACGACGAAGTCGTACAAGAACTTCGTGCTCAAGGTCGAGTTCAAGCTTCGCAACCACAATTCAGGCGTGCAGGTCCGCAGCCAGCAGCGTGACGACTACGTGGTGGCGGGCTACCAGGCCGACATCGCCCAGAGCCGTTACACGGGCATCCTCTACGAGGAGCGTGGGCGCGGGATCATCTCCGACGTGAAGCCGGCGGAAGTGGCCAAGCATCTCAAGCCCGACGACTGGAACGAGTACGTGATCACCTGCGACGGCCCGAACCTCAAGTTCCAGTTGAACGGCTTCACGACGGTCGACTACACGGAAAAGAGCGACAAGGGCGCCAAGGAAGGGATCATCGCCTTCCAGCTCCACCAAGGCCCGGCCATGAAGGTCTGGTTCCGCAACGTTCGCATCAAGGAATTGCCGTAACCGACTCGGCGTTTGATCACTTTTTTGGTGATCGACAGTTCTCCAGGCAATCCCCCAAGCGGTCACAGTCCAAGCCCGACTCCGGGTCTTCTTCGGTGCTGCGCGGGTCTGTCGCGCAAGCGTAGGGTCCGTTTCTGATCTCCAGACGCCCCACAGGGTTGCATCACGGAGCCAGGCCTAGTTCTGGGCCTGGCAAGGGGAGGCCACGGCCAGGCGGCGGGCTGAAAAAGAGGCCGGTGGGGGAAGCGGTCTGTTTGAGGATCTGTCCGTCCCACCGAGCACGGGGCCGCTTTTGAGCTATATTTCATTTGCCTCCTCATCTACATGCGTTCGCGCCTGGTTAGTCTGTCGGCCGTTCGGCCGCAAAAGGGCACATGTTATGTCAGCACAAGCCTCTGCTCGGCGTCGTTGGCCCCTCGGGAAGAACCCCCACTTCCGCAGCCGGAAGGGAGCCATCCTGGTCCTGTCCGCATTCTTGATGGTTTTCCTGATGGCGATCATCGCCTTTGCGGTGGATCTGGGATACATCATGAACGTCCAATCGGAGCTCAAGCGCGCCACGGATGCGGCGGCCCTGGCCGGGGCCGGAGCCCTGGTTGACGGCACGGACAAAGCGGAAATCCAGGCCTTCGAGTACATCGCCCGCAATCCGGCCGGCGGAAAGTCGTACGCGGCGAAAGACAAGGATGGCAACACCGTCACGGTGGCCGACGCCACCTGGTGCGACTACCTGCCAAGCCTGCTAAGCCAGAATCGCAACAACTTTGTCGTGCAGTGGGGGCATTGGGATCCCGACACGCGCACCTTCACGCAAAGCAACGATCTCCCCTCGACGCTTCGCGTCGTGGCGTCGCAGAACGACACGCCGTTGTTCTTTGCCCGCATCCTCGGGCACAACAGTTTCGACGCGCAGTCCGAGTCGATCGCCCGGTTCCAGCCGCGGGATATCGTCCTGGTCCTCGACTTCTCGCGATCGATGAACTTCGACAGTCAACTGTTGCGGATCAACGAGTATGGCGAGGACAGCCGCGCCGCCGTGGAGACCAATCTCCGGGAGATCTATGAGGATCTGGGCTCTCCGGCCTACGGCTCGCTCCAGTTTACCCCCGAGTTTCTGACCGTCGTCGGCGCCGCGCCGACCAACGGGAGCATGCCTCAGATCACGGTGACGTTCCGTAGTTCGGACGTCTACGTCGTCTCGACCAAGGACCTCTCCAACGTGGTCCTCGGGTTCTCCAACGGCGCCACGCAGAAATTCGAGGGCCTGTCCGGCAAGACCGGGACGTTCCGCGGCACGGGCTCGAACGCCAGCAAGCGAATCGACAAGGTCTGGGTTAAGTCGGGGTCCAACGCCAGCGGGGAGGGGCCTGGCTACGGCGAGCGCTTCGAGGACACGACCACGGTCATCAAGCGGGTCTTTGGTCTCAGCAATCTCCCCTATCCCTACCCGGTCGGCAGTTGGGACGAGTACATCAATTATGTGAAGTCCGATAGCGACGTGAATGCCACCGGCTACCGCAAGAAGTATGGTCTTCTGACGATGATCAACTACTGGCTCGATTCGCGGGCGGGGAACTGGGAGACGCCGGACCTCTGGAAAGCCCGGGTCCAGCCGATCACCGCCGTAAAGGACTCGGTGACCGTGTTCCTGGATTACATCCAAGAGGTCGACTGCGACGACCGCGTCGGTCTGGCGATCTACAATTCGCCCAACGCGACGGCCCTGGTGGAGCAGACCCTCACCCATGACCTTCCCGTGGTCGGCGACACGGTCAAGCATCGTCAGGCCGGGCACTACAATTACTCGACGAACATCGGCGCCGGCCTGGAAAAGGGCATTCAGGAATTGGACGCCCACGCGCGCAAGGGGGCGTTCAAGATGATCGTCCTGATGACCGATGGCAACGCCAACGTGCCCTACAGCGAGAGCTACGCTCGCAGCTACGCCCTCCAGCAGGCGCAATTGGCGGCCAGCAAGGGCTATCCGATTGCCACGATCAGCCTGGGGTGTGATGCGGATACCGGGCTGATGCAGGAGGTCGCCGACGCCACCAAGAGCGTCCACTTCAACATCCCAGGGACCGCCCAGGTCCAGAACTATTCCGCCCAACTGCGCGAGATCTTCCACAAGATCGCCAAGGACCGGCCGCTGGCCCTCGTGAAATAGCGGCTCCGTGGCACTCCGCGTGTTTACGCCAGGCGCGGGCCTCCGCCGAAGACCGGCTGCGTCAGCCGGCCCCCCAGCGGAGGCCTTTCGTTTTGGCCCCCGCTCAGGGACCCGTCACGGCGCAAACTGCTGGCACCAGAAGATCGTGCCATCCTGGCAGCGGAAGGCCGCCACGCCGATCCGCCGGTTGACCGCATTGAGGATGTTCGCGCGATGACCGGGCGAACGCATCCAGTCGCCGACCACCTCCTGGCTGCTCCCCTGCCCCATGGCGATGTTCTCGGCCACCGGATGGAGCGTGTGCCGGAGGATCCGGTTGAGTGTCATCCAGGTGGTGTGCTGGCGAGCCGACTGCACCAGGTTCATGTCGACCTGCAAGGGCGGCAATCCATACTGCTGCCGTTGGGCGTTCGTTTGGGTGATGATGTTTTGCTCGATCGGAATCAGTTCCGGATGGTCGGGCCGCAGTTCGACAAGTCCCTCGTTGCCTCCGAGCAGTACCGTGGCACAGATCGCCAGTTGCGCAAACATGGTGTGTCTCCTGTGTCGGAAAAAACGGGCGGATGGATCCCCTGCAGATCCATGGGAAAAGTGTCGGACGGTGCCCAACATGCCGCGTCGTGCGAGTCTGGGCAGTCCACGGCAGCCTTGCCGGTAGGTGTACTGAGAATAACCAACCGTGGGCAGATTGCAAGAGGCCAGAAGGGCCAGCAAAGAACAAAAAGGGCCCGCCAGAGCGGGCCCACCTCCCCCATATTTCCCCCGTTGCGTCTCTACCCTCCAAAAGACGCACCTCTATCCCCTCTTTTCGTCGATCGGGGACGGGCAACTTCAGTCGATTCCGGAGGAAGATCAGGCCTCTTCAGAACTCACGTCGGCCGCCGTGGTCGATTGCTCCAAGGCCCGTTCCGTGGACGTCGGATCCACCTTGCGGCAGCTCTCCGTGAGCTGGACCGCGAGTTCCTCCAACTCGCCGTGCCACTGGTCCGGGCTGACCTCGGGGGGGCTGAGCTGGGCGAACTCGCGGGCCAGGAGGATCAGACGCAGGACATGGCGGAAGATCAGTCCCTCTTGCTTCTGCAGGCTCTTGCTGGTGATGTAGTTGTTGAAATCGCCGCCAAACTCCAGCAGTTCCCCGGCCGCCCATACGGAGTTGGTAAACAGGTCGTGGACGTGCGGGAACTCGAAGTCAAACAGCCGCCGCAGCTTGTCAGCCAACGTCAGTACCCAGACGCGTTCCTCGGGCGGCCCGACGTGACGTTCCTCTTCGTCCTCGGGCGACTTGCCCACCAGTTCCTCCATGGTCGCCAGCCCATGCTGCAACAATAGCGAATCGAGCCGCGTGGTGGCCAAGGGCCCGGGCGGCATCTGCTCGTGCTTCGGCACGCGCACATAGCGGCCGATCGAGCCGGGTAGTTCCAGCACGCTCTCCAAGGCCTGGATGCGCTCTTCGCGGTTGGCGATCCCCAGTTGGTTGACCAGGAAGACGCCGTAGAGCGGGTTCACGCTCCGCAACAGCATCAGCTTCTGCAGATTCTCGGTGGGATAGGCCAACATCGCCTTGTATTGGGGCCGTTCCGGCGCCGGCTGTTCCACCCGTTTGCCGGTGGTCAGGTCGAGGAGCTTCTTCTTCGGCTCGGCCGGTTCCGGGGCCGCTTCCTCCTCGCCTTCCAGCGGCGGGCGAGGCTCCAACTCGACGTAGCCGGCACGCCAGAGGGTCATCAGCATCCGGTCCAGATCACGCTGCCCGGCTTCGAGCCGGCCGGGGTCCATCAGACGTTTGCCGACCAGGCTACGGATCGGCTCGATCTCGGGCGAGGCTTCCAGCATGTAGGCCAACAGCCGCCAGGGGAGCGGGCCACGGCTGTGCAGATGGCTCGGCGGGGCCATGCGCAGTTTCTGGAACTGGGCTTCGTTCCAGTACTGCTCGGTCGCTCGATGCGTGGGCATCTTGCGTTTCATGGCCTTTTTGGCCCGCAACAGGCCGGGGTCCTTGGTGTCTTCGGGGATCTGGTCGTACTTCTCTTTCCAGCGGGCGATTTTGACGTCGTCCTCGTGGGCCAGGACGTAGACGAATCCTTGCTTGTCATACTGCGGACGTCCGGCACGGCCGAAGATCTGGTGGGCACTGCTCGGCTCGATCACCTTCTTCTTGCCCGGCGGACCTTTGAGGATGCTCGGCACGACGACCGAGCGGGCGGGCAGGTTGATCCCGGCCGAGAGCGTTTCCGTGCAGACGGCCACGGAGAGGAGCTTGTGTTGAAACAGCTCTTCGACGATCCGCCGGTACTTGGGCAGCAAGCCCGCATGATGGACGCCCACGCCGCGCAGGAGCAACTGCTTGAGTTTCGGGCCGGCGCCTTTGGAGAAATCGTAGTGCTCCATGGCTTTGACCAGTTCGGCCTGCTGGCCGGCGTGGAGCATGCCTTTCCCTTTGAGCTGCTCGGCCACGGTCCAGCACTCTTCGCGATTGAAGCAGAAGATCAGGGCCGGGGTCTTGCGCACCTCGTCGGTCCCTTCGGCCATCTCTTCGAGGTGCTCGTTGAGCAGTTGGTCGCCGACCCAATGGAAATCCAGCGGCACGCGGCGGTCGCCCCCTTCGACCAGTTCCAGGGTCCGGCGGTGGTTCTGGCGGAGCCAGTGCATGAAATCCCGGGCGTTGCCCACGGTGGCCGACAGGAGCAACGTGCGCACATGGGGGGGCAGCAGGCCGAGTGAGAGTTCCCAGACCACGCCCCGTTCCGGGTCGCCGAAGCTATGGAACTCGTCCATCACCACGGCACTGACCTCGTCGAAGTTGAACGCCTCGGGGTGCAGCAGGCGGTTGAAGAGGATCTCAGCCACGACGACCAGGATCCGCGCCTCGGGATTCTCGCGCCGGTTGCCGGTCACCAGGCCGACGTCGCGTGGGTCGAAGCCCCAGCGGATGGCCGCCTCCTGCATCTCACGGAACTTCTGCTCGGTCAGGGCGATCAGCGGGGTGGTGTAGTAGGCAATCTTGCCGGTATGGAACGCCTCGAACAGGGCCGCCTCGGCGATCAGCGTCTTGCCCGTCCCGGTCGGCGTGCAGACCAACACCCCCTGGTCCGAGGAGAACCACGCCAAGAGGGCCTCTTCCGGGACCGGGTACGGCTCGAACGGCAGTTGGTCGATATAGCGTGCAGCCAGTTCATCGCGAGACGGAATTTCCGCGCCCATCGTCAGCACCCGGGGAAAGGAGAAAGGAAAAGGGGATTGTAGCATAATGCAGAAGGAGGAATGCAGAATGCAGAATGAAAGAAGAAGAATGATGAACACAGGCGAGGCATGACATTCAGCATTCAGCATTCAGCATGCTGCGTTGTGCATTCCGCGTTCTGCGCTCTGCTTGCCCCTCTTCGCGCCGTGCAACACGACAACGGTTTGTGTTGCACGGCAAGGGATGGCGTGGCGAGACGTAAGTCGTTGGAAACGCAGCAGTTAAATATCTTAGCCAATTCATGGCAATTATACCACTGAGGAGTTAGTTGTTGCACGCGGACAGGCTCCAGGGAGGTCGTCGGGCGGCGAGATGAGGTGGACCTGGGCCGCCGGCGAGCGCAGCGGGACACGCGACGGGGGCAGATAGGGAAGATGGACAGAGTTGAGATGCGAAACGGCGAGTGAAACAAGAGACCGGCCGCGAAAACGAGGCACGAAGGGGCCGAAAATGGGCCGAAGAAGCCAACGCGGGGCCGGAGGGGCGCGCAGCACGCGTCCCGAAGGGAAGTGAAGGCAGACGGCGAACCGGCCAACCCACGGGTTGGACGACTGCCGGGATAGAAGCCCGCATCGCTCAGCCGGACGGGCGGGGCGAGCGGGGTGCCTCGGGCGTGGGCGGGACAGACGGCGCCGGGCGGGCGGACGGGGAAGGGTTGCCCTGGCTCGCCTCGGGCGTCGCGGGCGTTTCCGCCGGAGGCGTGGACGCGGCGGCTTTCGGGGCCGGCGGGGTCTGCGCGGCCGGGGCGGCGGCGTTCTTCTCCGCTTCCTTGG
>JBDKTH010001195.1:0-4383 GCA_039680305.1 Thermoguttaceae bacterium
ACGGGCCGGCGCATGAAGATCGCCCTGTTTTCCTCGATGTTCAAGGCCATGACGTTGAGGGGCGCGATCGAGAACGCCGCGGCGGTTGGCTACGACGCCATCGAGATCGCCGCGGGATTCGGGACGACCCATCTGGACGTCAACTGTACTCCCCAGCAGGCCGCCGAGATCAAGAAGATCGCCGGCGACAACAACCTGGCCATTGCCCTGATCTATACGGGGCTGGGGGGCAACGTGCTGGCCGGGGAGAAACAGCGTGCCGAGGGGCTCGACGACGTTGAGCGGTTTCTGGCGATCGGCGACCAGATGGGGTGCAAGATGCTCAAGGTCACTGCCGGCCGGTTGAAGAACAGCGCGTTCAAGGAAGACGAAGCCCGCACGGTGGCGGCCTGGCTTGCCCAGACCTGCGATCGCGCTGCCAAGCACGGCACGCGAGTCGTGACGGAGATCCATTTCGGCCAGTATTGCGAGACCACGCCCATGGCCCGCCGCATGATCGACCTGGTGGATCGGCCCAACTTCGGCGTCATTCACGACGCCGGCAACATGCACATCACCGGCGACTCCTACGGAGTGGAATCCGTCAAGCAGCTAGGCGATCGGATCTTCCACGTCCACGTTAAGGACATGGTCAAGGCCGATCCGCTCGACAAGATGGCCCACGACTACCTAGCCGGTCGGTTCAAACGCGCGTTGCTCAACGAAGGAAACGTAGACCACCTGAGTCTGTTCCGGGCACTCAAGCAGGTGGGGTACAACGGCTACCTGTCGTGCGAGGCGAGCGGCGGCGACGATCCGACCGCGGTGGCGAAACACGAGTTTGCCGAGATGGAGAAGCTTCTGCGGCAATAGGAAGATGAGCCAGTACGGTCGAACCCTTTTTCCGGCCCGTCGGTTCGAGGTCGGTCCGTTTCCAGAATCCCCTTGATCCTTCCGAAGGTTGTCCTCCCATGATGCGATCGATTGCCATCGCGTTTCTCTTGGTGTTCACGCTCGCGATGCCCGGCAATCTGCGTGCCGAGCACGAGGGCAAGATCCAGATCCTGCTCCTTGGCGACAGTACGACGGAAGCCAGCATCCCGCGCAAGGCCGCGCCGAAGGAGCCGCAACTGGAGGACGTGATCCGCGAGCTGCTGGCCGCCGAGGGAGACTTGCCGCCGACGAACGTCATCAACGTGGGGCTGAGCGGCGAGTTCATCCGCCGGTTGCTCGACTCCGGACGGTACGACCGGGCGGTGGCCACGTTGCCGGGCCTCGACTACATCTTCATTCGCTATGGCCTCAACGACCGGGCCAAGCGCGAGAACTTCCCGGTGACCTTTCCCAAGGATTTCCACGAGCTTCTCGCCCGCCTGCGCAAAGACCATCCGGGGGCCATGCTGATCCCCATGACCAACATTCCCTGGGGGGCCGATCTCAAGGCCGAAGCCGTTCGCTCGCGGGAGATGAACGACCTGGTTCACCAGGTCGCTGCCGAGGAGAAGCTCACTTGCTTTGACATCTACCCGCGTTATGCGGCGGAGCAGGCCAAAGGCACGAACATGCTGAACTACCGGCGGTTCCCCTTGGCGAAGATTCCGCCGAAGCTTCAGGGACTGGCCAAGCCCTACGTGCTGGACGCCCAAGGCAAGGATCCGTGCGTCGTCGTCTTGGACAACCGCCTCGACGCCCACTTCGGCAATCTCCCCGGCTGGTTCGGCGACCGCCATCCGAATCTGGCTGGCTATCGCGTCATCGCCGACGAAACGGCGAAGTTCCTCACGCCGATCATGCGCCAGCGAAGCCGCCGGTGAAGTTGCCCTGTGGGAACAGACTCTTATTTCTGCGCGGGCCCTAACGTGAAGGGCTTTCCATCCGATCCAGGTCCCACAAGGCCTTCGGCAGGAAGCGTATCGCGCTGGGGCTCGCGCTTCCGGTCCTGATTACGAGGTCCTTTGCCACGTCGCGGGCCAAGGTCACGAGGTCCGCCTCGCCGCTCAAACTCGCAGCGTAGGCGAACCCGTCGCAGGCCATGCACGGGGTGCTGCTGGGCTTGGGGGAGTTGGGGCAACTTGTGTAGCGGAACTGGTTCGTTGCCGGGTCGTAGGTCTCGCGGACCAGCCACCGCGTCGCCTTCACAAGAACTTCCGCGGCCTGCGGGTCGCCGGTCGCCTCGTGGTACGACTTCATCCCGGCCAGCAACACGCCCACCATGAACCCCGCCTCGCCCCGGTGCCTCGGTAGATCAAAGCAGTGGCCGGGCACGAGGCATCGTCGCCAGCCGCCGTCGGGGTGCGCACGTTCGATCGCCCGCCGGGCAATGATCTTCGCGGCGTTCAAGTAGTACGGGTCGGCCGTTGCCTGGTAGAGGCTCATGGTCAACACGATGTGCCAGCCGGGCACACGGCAGTTCGACATGTCGTAGTTGTTCATCCACGTCCCGTCGAAATGCTCGGCGATGCCCCGGGCGGCGTCCAACGAGCGACGGTCGCCGGTCAGCAGGTAGTGTTCGACGAGCCCTTCGGTCCTCGTGTGACAGGGGCTGCTCCCGCCGTTGAGCGTGCCGCCCTCGACCGGATTCTGGGAAAAGAACCCTCCCACATGGCCGAGGCAGTGGGAGTAACCTGCGCCGAGGCGTCTGGGGTCCGGGCAATAGTGGATGCAGTCGACGTCGCCGTAATGCTTCGCGGCGCGGTCGCCGAGCGTGAAGGCCCGCATGTCGCCGGTGCGGGCGAAGTGGAGCATCCACACATGGGCATCGTCGTACTCGATGTTGGCCCAGTTGTACCTGCGCTCGCCCCACCAGTCGCCGTAGTTCATCATCCCGTAATCGCGATTGCGGTCGCGGCTTCTGGCATAGTTTGCGACGCATTTGTCCATCTGCGCATCGTAGGGAGCCGACCAGGTCGTGCCCATCGGCGCGATTTGTCCCAGGGCCAGCGACTCGCAAACCCACGCCGAAGGAGCGACCGCCATCACGCCTTGCTGGAAGGCGTCGAGGCCGCTGTTCTTCGCGTTGTCCTCGAACGATACCAGAATCTCGTGCGTTTTCGTCTGTCCCTGCTTAATCTTGTACTGCCCGCCCAGCAGGTTGTAATAGTAGTGGACCAGCTTCACGGGGTCCTTGGCCTGCTCGGCGTACTGGTCGACTTCCAGCGGCGGCATGATCCCGACCTTGATCCCCTCGGCATCGGCGGAGAACGCCTTGGGGTAGAGCTGCCAGAAGTCGCGCACGGCAACGGTCATCGCTGCACGGGGCCCGCTCACGCGCATCCAGCCGGCGGCTCGTTTGCCTTCCGCCTTGGCCTCGCCTGCGGTGAAGCGGTAGTGGTCGTCGCAGTCCTGGAACAGACGCGGCGACTGGGCCGTTTCGCCCTGTCGAGTGGGGACGCCCGACGTCTCTCCACCCATCTCAAACCGCGTCGCGCCGCCGGCGATCGGTAGCTCCAGACGCAGCTCACGCACCGACGTGAAGACGTTTTTCAGCTCATCATTCCCGAAGGTATGGAAAAGACGCACGAACTTCTGCCCGGCGTAGGCAACGATACGGGCCTCGTAGGCAAACAGTCTCGCACCGTCCGTCGCGACGTGGTGCCCCTTGACCAGCACGCACGCCCGTTCCGGGCCGCGTTCCTCGACCGTCACTTCCTCCGCCGGGCCAAGGGTCGTGAAGAGGCGTCCCGACGCGTCGGCCAACACGCCCTTGCCGCCGTCGCTTCCTGCGCCGCAGACGACCTCGTCGCCGGTGAACTGGCGGTCCCCGTTCTTGTCCAGCCAGACTTTTCCGGGCAGCCCGACCTCCGACTTCGAGATCTCCAGACGCATCGGACCGGTGACGATGGCCACGCCATCGGCTCGGGAGTCGACGCAAAGGCCCGTCTTTGAATCGGCCGGTTTGACCTTCGTCCCATACTCCAGCGTGTAGTTCGCCTTGCCCTCGGCCGGGACGTCCGCACGGAAACTCACCAGCGCCCACTTCACCGAGCCGTCCGGCCAGCGTGCCTGCGACTGTGCCTGTAGCGGCCGCTCCTTGCCCTGCGGGTCCAACAGCCGGAGATGTCCGACCGAGTCGAGCGAGCCCTTGTGGAACGGCACGCCCGAGGTCACGGGCCACGCGGTGAGCACGTCGGCCGACGGGTTCTGCACGCAGAGCGGGATGTGACCCAGCTCGGTCGTGGCGGGCACCTTGACTGGTGCCGTGCTGAACGTGATCAGCTTGCTCGCTAGCTCACCGCCCTCGGGCTTCGGTGCCACGACCTCCAGTTGGTACGTTTGGCCAACCTTCAACCCCTCCAAGTAAACGCGATGGTTGGCCAGCGATTCGATCTCGACGACTTGCTCGACAGGGCCCGCGGCTTTGTACTTCACCGTACACTTCGCGGGCCAGGTCGTGATCCACGTCAC
>JBDKTH010000241.1:0-3323 GCA_039680305.1 Thermoguttaceae bacterium
CCGCATTCAGCCCTCTCCCAAAGAATCCTCAACGAGATTGCCGCCGCCAAGATCTGCCTGTTCAATCCGGACAAGAAGGCCGATTATGACACGGCCTTGCGAAGCAGTCTCGCCGACCCGGTGCCGCCGTGCGCCCCGGAACCTGCCGTCGTCCCTGCTCCTCCGGTATCGGCTCCTCGGGCCGCTCCGCCTGTCTCGGCTCACCGAAGACGGCAGGCGCGGCTGCTTGGCCTGACGATTGCGGGAATCGTCCTGGGCCTCGCTACGATTGCCCTCCTGTTGTCGGTCGGCGGCGAGAAACCCGAGGCTCGCTCGCCTGCGGTGGAGCCTTCACCAAAGGCGACGGAGATAATCGTTATCCTCTTCGATGGCAAGACCTTGAACGGTTGGCGTCCCAGAGATCCGCAGGGCGGGCTTTGCTGGTCAGTGCGAGACGGGGCCCTGGCCTGCGATGCTCAGTTAGGCGGGAGTGATCTCATCAGCGAACTGTCGTTCCAGGATTTCGAGCTGCATCTGGAGTTCTTGTTGGAAAGAGGGGCCAACAGCGGCGTCTATCTTCGCGGGCGCTATGAAATCCAACTGATCGACGCCCGGAACCGACGCCCCGGGAACAACACTTGCGGGGCGATCTGCACACTCATCCCACCGACCAGCAATGCGTACCGTGGAGCCGGGCAATGGAACAGCCTCGATGTGAAGCTCGTCGGAAGACACGTCACCGTCACCATGAACGGCCAGCGGATCATTGACGACCAAGAGATCCCCCGCCCCACGGCAGCTCCCTTGGATGACTTGGAGACTCAGCCCGGCCCGATCATGCTTCAACGCTGGGGCGACGGCGTGACGATGTTTCGCAACATTCAGGTTCGAGGCCTTATGTGTATTGCCGAACAAAACCGGTAAGGCAGTAAGGTAGGGCGGCGCCGAGCTTGCGCGGCCCGCCAGATACGTGGCAGTCGGAGGGAAAGGGGGACGTTTTACTTTCTGACCTCTCCCGCATAGGAAGAGGGAAGCTCTGGTGCCCGAAAAGTAGAATGTCCCCTGTTCCCCGCTGCTCAAGCGGTCCCCGTCCGCTGACTGACACGCCTGTATCGGGCGGGTAAATGCAACCAGTTTGGGCTAGTACACCCCTGCGCATAGGATAGGGGGCTAAATGCCCCTTGACCACCAATTCCTCAGGGTTAGACTAGACCCTCGTCGGATTGCTTTCGCCTGTCCAGTCAGGTCCACGGCTCAACCACCATGAAAACACGGCCACCGCTGCTCCCTACCCGCCTTTTCGCCGGCTTGTTGGCCGTTGCCTGTTTCGTGGTCCCAGGTTTTCTCGCGACGGTCGAGGCGGATATTGTCGTCAATTCGACCACGACTTGGTCCTCGGCGTATGCGCATACCGACGACATCTATGTTACCAGCGGCGCGACCTTGACGTTGTCGGCCGACGGCTCTGGAACGACCGGCAACTGGTACGTCAACGGTTCGACGATTGCTTCGACGTACGCCAATAAGTCATCGAAAGTGACGCCGGACCGCAGTTTTGGAACGGGGAGGCTTTATCTGACCGGTTCCTCGCTGTCGGCCGGAGTCGATGCGATGAACGTCTCGTGCCCGGTGGTCGTTAGCGGCAACTGCAAGTTCACCGGAGGGAGCCGGGAAATCGCTCTGTTCGGCAACATCTCCGGTTCCGGAAGAATCACCGAGGATCTGAACTGGTCGATTTTTCTGCACGGCGACAATTCCGCGTATACGGGCGATTGGGTCCTCCAAAATGATTACACGTGGCTCTACAACTCGTATGCCACGTCCCAGGCGAGTTGGGCCTCCGGTGGGACGCCGGGCGGCGACTATACCTTTGGCTCAGGAACGATCACGCTCAGCGGCGGCATGTTCGCCCTGGGAGAATCCAACGCCTACATCTACAACGATATCGTCCTCAGTTCAGCGGGCACCGTCTTTTCCTACAGCGGTTCATCGCTGACGCTCTTGGGCGACTTGTCCGGCTCGGCCACCTTCAAATCCACCTCGACGGCAACTCCGCTCTACAATCTGCGCGGCGACAACTCCAACTTCACCGGCGCATGGGACCTCCAATCCGGCTACGTTTCGACCAACAATACGTCGTCGACCAAAGCGACCAATTCGTCCGGCAACGCAGCCGACAGCCGATTCGGAACCGGAACGATTACCCTCAACGGCGGCGGGATCCAGGCCGACCGGAACGGAACCGATGGCACGCAGATCTACGTCCATAATGATCTGGCGATCGGTCCCAACGGCGGCAATTTCAAGGCCCCGTCGGGCGTCACGCTCAATGTATCCGGCCCCGTGACGGCCAGCGGGACACCTACCGGGACGATTGCCGCGACCGACGCCGGCACGGTGAATCTGTCAGGCCCCGTCACGACGTCCGGCGCGGTGATCAACTCCGGTACCGGGACGCTCAAGATTTCCGGACCGCTGACCAGTTCGGGACGCATCGGCAATACCAGCACGGGGACGATCGAGATCACCGGGACGCTCACTCCGCAGCCAGGCTTTGCCCTGGGCTCGACGGGGACCGGCCAGATGGCGATCCATTCCAATTTGGCGGCGACCACCCCGATTACCGTCAGCGGCTCCAATATCATCACGCTCAACGGCGCCTTGACCGGCGCGTCGGATATCACCGTCTCCAGCGGCCGTTTGCGACTCTTCGGAACGATGACCGGCTACTCCGGCGACTGGCACCTCAACGGCGGGAAAGTCGTTGTCAGCGGCTCGAACGCGGCCGGAACGTCGTTCGGCACGGGAACCGTTTATCTGGAAGGCAACGGCGCGGCGATCGTCGGATTCAGCTCGAACCGATCCTCCTGGGCGAACGCTTATGTGGACAATCCGATTGTCGTCACGGGCAAGAACTATCTCCGCAGCGACGGCGATCCGGAAAAGGTCGGGACCAATTCCGCCAACTTCCAGGTCACTCTGGGCGGCCCGATATCCAGCACCGATGGCGCCGTGACAACCGCCG
Organism: Thermoguttaceae bacterium; assembly: GCA_039680305.1. Classification (GTDB taxonomy): domain Bacteria; phylum Planctomycetota; class Planctomycetia; order Pirellulales; family Thermoguttaceae; genus JBDKTH01. The sequence goes on from JBDKTH010000241.1 coordinate 3,005, forward strand.
ATAGGAATGCCATGCTGATCCGCGAGGGAGGCGGCTACCGCTGGGACATCTACGGGGCCAATGCCGGCTATCAAGGCAACTGGCTGATCAAGTCGGATTTCCTTCAGACCAACAATACGCCCGCGACCGCCGGCAACAACGCGGCAACGCATACCGACGCCCGGTTCGGCTCCGGCACGATCTACATGCAGGGAGGCGGAATCCAGAACGGCGGGGTCGTCTACAACGACATCACCATTCAGACCGGCAACACGGGCAGCCTCCGCAACACCGATTTCGGCCTTTACGGAACCGTTACGGTGGATGGTACGCTCGCTTC
>JBDKTH010000618.1:0-1787 GCA_039680305.1 Thermoguttaceae bacterium
CTCAGGTGGAAGCACACAACCTGACAAAGGAGTATCGCCAGGGCGACCAGACCGTCATTGCCCTGCATGGTGTCGATCTCAGCATCGAGAAGGATGAGTTTGTGGCCTTGCTGGGATGCAGCGGTTCGGGGAAGAGCACCCTCTTGAACCTCTTGGCCGGGATTGACCGACCGACTGCCGGCCGCATCCTTGTGGGCAACATGGAAATCACCCGGCTGTCGCGCGGCCAACTTGCAGATTGGAGGGCCGCGAACATCGGCTACATCTTGCAGACGCCCAACCTTGTCCCGGTTCTCACGGTATATGAAAACGTCGAGTTGCCGCTGCTCCTCGTGGCGCTCTCGTACCGTGAACGCCACAACCGCGTTCAAAGGGCCTTGGAAGCAGTGGGGCTCCTTGAATGTGCGGACTACTATCCAAGGCTTCTGTCAGGTGGCGAAGAACAACGTGCGGGGATCGCCCGCGCGATCGTGTCCAATCCGGCGATCTTGCTGGGAGACGAGCCGACAGGCGATCTCGATCCCGGCAGTTCGCAACGGACCGTGGAACTACTCGAAGAACTCAACGTCCAACTGGGCGTGACACTGCTCATTGCGACCTGCGATCCAACGCTGGCAGTCATCGCAAGGCGAAGATTCAAGTTGGTCGGCGGTCGGTTGGCCGAGTCTTGTGGTGATTCCGTTTTCCATGAACCGTGGCCGTCGTGAAGGGAAGTGACCTTGAGATCGCTGCAATTGCCTCTCCAATTCAAGATACACGGCATGGACTGCGCGGAGGAAGTGGCAGTCCTCAAGCGCGAGGTCGGCCCCGTCGTGGGCGGCGAAGATCGTCTGGGATTTGACATCCTCAACGGCAAGATGACGGTTCTGCCGCCAGCCAGCGATGTGACGCCGGAAGCAATCATCGGGGCCGTGAGGCAAACGGGAATGCGGGCGGAGGTATGGCGTGATGCCGCGAGGGAAACTGCCACAGAGGGAACATGGCAGCGTCATGGTCGGACGATCGCAACCATAGCGAGCGGCAGTCTTGCCCTACTTGGGTTCATGGTCCACGTGATTCTTGCCGGCGGCATTTCCGCTGCAATCGGCTCCGAGGGGCTGGGTGTTGTACACCACGTTCCATTGGCCGCACGGGTTCCGTACCTCCTGGCGATCCTGGCTGCGTTGTGGCACATCGTCCCCAAGGCATGGCGGGCGGCCAGACGCTTGCGGCCGGATATGAATCTCCTGATGACAGTCGCCGTCGTCGGGGCCATCGGGATCGGCGAGTGGTTCGAGGCGGCAACGGTGGCCTTCCTGTTCGCGCTCTCGCTCACCCTGGAGTCCTGGAGCGTGGCTCGCGCCCGCCGAGCCGTCGCCGCCTTGATGGAGTTGGCCCCGCCGGTGGCGCGGCTCAAAAAGTCTGATGGCACGGAAGAACAAGTCCCGCCAGAGCAGGTGCAGGTCGGGGCGCATTTCGTCATCATGCCGGGCGAGAAACTTCCCCTTGACGGCCAGGTCGTCGCTGGGGCCAGTCATGTCAACCAGGCCCCCATTACCGGCGAGAGCGCGCCGGTGTCCAAACAACCCGGCGACCAGGTGTTTGCCGGCACGATCAATGGGGATGGTGCCCTGGAAGTGGAATGCACCAAACCGGCGAGTGACACTACCCTGGCGCATATCATCCGCCTGGTTGCCGAAGCCCAATCACGCCGCGCCCCCTCAGAGCAATGGGTGGAGAAGTTCGCCCGCGTTTACACGCCCGTGGTGATGGGGCTAGCCGTTTCGTTCCTGATCGTCCCGCCGCTC
>JBDKTH010000624.1:0-3309 GCA_039680305.1 Thermoguttaceae bacterium
TGCGCAAAGTAGATCGGGGTGACGTGGATCGTGCCGAACAGTCCGTTGGGCAGGTCGGCCCCGAGCTGCGTTCCCCAGAAGCCGGTCTTCTCGTCGAGGAGTTCTTCCAGGGCTGGATACATCCCCAGTTCCAACGCCCGATTAACGTCCGACGCTCCGAACCAGTCGCGGGCGGCCATCAGGGCCGTGCCACAGGCCAACAACTGATTGGCAGCGGCCCAGGAATTGCTCCAATCGTACTGTTTGACCCAGCGATACAGATTCTTGGGCTCCAAGAGGGGATCGATGAACCGCAGCGGATGACGCGGCGGCCGGTTCAACAGTCGCAGCGACCAGAGGTTCCCACGGGTGAAGTGCCAGTGAGACTCCATGTCGGTAAGCGTCAGCGACTGCTTGCGCACCGCAGGATCCGCGGCGAAGAACCCGTATTCCGACTGGCGCGACAAGAAACACTCCGCCCAGGTATCCAGGTCGGCCGCAGGCATCGCGTCCAGTTCGCCGAACAGGTCGAGAATGTGCAGACCATGGTAGGAACCGTAGAAGCTCTCGTCGCCGCCGGGTTCCTTGCGATACCGCCCCGGCTCTTCGCCCACTTTCATTGCGAGCACGAAGTCTAGCGCGCTTTGCTTGACACGCTGATATCCTGCCGTTTCATACGAGAACATAGGATCGACTGCCATGGCTCTATTGCTCCGAAATGGCCTCGAACGAGATGTTTCCTTCGCGCTCGTCCAGCCGCCACGCCGAACCGGCCGACGATCGAACCGCCAGACCCAAAGGGGTCTCGGATGCGACGTCGAGCGTCCACCCGGTGCCGTGGCGCTCCACGTGATACCGAGAGCCGTCGCGTCGGGCGGTCCAACCGTCGATCAGGCCGTAGTCGTCCACAGCGAAGGCGTGAACCGCGACGCGGAACTCGCGCCCGGCGGGCTCCAGCCACCGATAGAGCATGCCGCTGCCCGAATGTCCTTCGCCCGGAGAGTCGGGCTCGGGGTGGTAGAGGTCGTGAATGTAGGCGTAAACCGGCCCGCCCAGCCGGCCGTCGGCCATGTGGAAAACCCTCAGCCCGGCCAGCCCGCGACGGAGCATGAGTTGGGTGGGACTTTCCACAACGATCTCCGACTCGTCGTCACGATGGTTCAAGAGCCAGTTCCACATCGTCGTAACCGGCTGAGCCGCGCGGATCCGGTCGACGACGAACAGCACATGCGAGCCGCACTGCAGCCAGAGTCGAGTGAACTCCTCGATCGGTTGCCCGTACATGCCGCCAGCTTCCGAAGCGGCCGCCGTCACTTCCCCGCATCGTTGGAGCAGGAGGCGGCGTCCTCGCGGCGCGACAGGGGGGCTCACTTGGCCGTCGCTGATCAGACGGCGGGCCGGTACGTTCGACTGTTCGAGGAGCGTGGCCTTGGCCAGGTCTTCCTGCAAGCCCAAGTTGTCCTGGTTCACCAAAAAAGTGCAGGTGTTGTGGGTTTGCGTGGAGCTTTCCAGGCCGTGGATCAGGTTGCGGTAGCAGCTGTGTCCTGGATCGACGAGCAGTCGCTGCTGGTTGTGGACGAGAAGGAAGCTGTTGCGGTCGCCGTGGAGATGTCCGGGGCCATACAGGGCCTCGGAGCCGCCTTGGATCGCCAGCACGGTGCGCCCGTTCCAGCCGTCGCGCACGAACATGTTGCCGTTAGAGAAACCGCAAACGTCCGACAGCTTGGCGTCGCCAGGGGACTGAGCCGACGCGGCTTGCACCAGCAGTGGGAGCGTGAGGAATCCCCAGTCGTTGCGCAGTCCAAAGGTGGCCAGGTGGTGCGGTTCCTGAGACGGCACCGGAACGTAGAACGTATCGAACAGCCAGCGGGCCAAACCAGCCTCTTTGGGATGGGTATCGCGACAGCGGGCGGCGATCTGCAGCACGACGTCGCCCGAGGGACGGTACAACGCGCCGCAGTCGTTGAAGTTCACGGCCCGGGCACGCGGCTGCGATCCCCAACCGTCGAGCGCTTTCATGTAAAGCATGCTCGAAGCGATCCAGGGCATGCTGCGGGCATAGACCTCCGGACCGGCGAAGCGCTGGTCGCAAGCGGCTCGCGAGAGCGACTCGGAGGCCATCATCAGGGCGTAGGCCAGGTAGTTGGCATACTGGAGCGACTCGGCGTACGAGCCGTCGGGCTGATAGGCCTGGGAGCAGATCAGAGTCTCCTGCGCGGCATAGGCCAGGTTCTCGCGATCGCCGAGCACCGCGGCCGCCGCGGCCACGCCCGCCATGAGCACCGCTCGCCAGTTGGCCAGATGGTTATTCTTCGCCAACCAGCGGCGGCAGAGCGTCAAGCCTTTCTCAGCCAGCGCGGCGCGAATCTCGGCGGTCTCCCCAGCGGAGAAGACGCCCGGCGCCAGATCCAAGGCTGTGGCCAGGGCCCAGCACATGTGGGCTGTTTCCAGATGTCCCATGGGCGGCTGCGTGGCATGATCGCGGTACCATGGGCCGACCCAGTCGGACACCGGTCGACGGGCGACGCTCAGCACGACATCGCGCAGCCAGACGCCCAGCAACTCGGTGGGTGCCAGGGCGTAGGCCATGGCCGCATCCGAAACATATTCCGCAACGGGGTACCACCAAGTTGCGTCTTCGCGCTGGGAGACCAGCCCAGGCGACGCTGCCCGCCGGGCGGTGCGGCATTGCAGCGCCGTCCAGAAACGATTGACGCTCAGATCGCCGCGGGCTCGGGCATCGAGCACCGCACGGCGTTCGGTTTCGCTCAGAAACAGGCTCATCGTGTTGACCTCAGAAATAGCCGCCGCGGGCCACGACTTCCGTCGGACGCAGGCCGCTGCGAATCCAAGCCTTGATTTCCACTTCCTTGTTCAGGACCTGTTCGGCCGCCAGCAGCACATCGTAGGCAATCTGCCCCGGAATGGCCAGGATCCCATCGATATCGCCGAAAATCCAGTCGCCGGGGCACACCCTGAGTTCGCCCATCATGATCGGCTTCTGGTAGTGATACATGCGAAAGCGGCCGAGCATGCCGGTGCTGGTACGGTACTTGTGGAACACGGGGAACTGCTGGTTGAGGATGGCCCGGGTGTCACGGATGCCGTTAACCACCGCGCCGCGGCAGCCCGCCCGCATGGCGGCCATGGTCATCACCTCGCCCCACTGCGACGTCACATGATCGTCCGAGCAGTCCCAGACCACGACCGAGTCGGCATGCAGCGACTCGAGCATCTGAGCCCGCATCTCGAATTCGCCGTCGGTGGTCACGTCGGGCCCACCCTTGACGGTGAACGCCTGCCCGGCGAGCATCATCTCTTCACGCAACG
>JBDKTH010001124.1:0-6755 GCA_039680305.1 Thermoguttaceae bacterium
ATGAGTTCGCATTCCCTGCGGCGTTTCGGGAGCTAACGGAAAAGAACTGTGGCAACGCAGTGGCGGGCCTCGCAAGCTCGGCGCCGCCCTACTTCGTTCGTCACGCGCAACGAAAACGCCCTTCGGCCAGTCGCCGAAGGGCGTTTGCTCGCAACGAGTCGGGGCGACAGGATTCGAACCTGCGACCCTCTGCTCCCAAAGCAGATGCGCTAGCCAGGCTGCGCCACGCCCCGAGTTGACGAGGGATCGAAAGACAACCGTTCCGCTGACTTCCGATGATCTCTTATCCTAACGCCCCTTGGGCGAAAAGGCAATTGGAGTCACACCTCCCCCTGGAGGGTCAGGATGAGCCGGCGGCCGCCGGCTTGGCGGCGATGCTCACAGAGGTAAATCCCTTGCCAGGTGCCCAGGCAAAGCTCGCCGTTGCACACTGGGACCAGGAGGAAGCTGTCGGTCAACGAGGTTTTGACGTGGGCCGGCATGTCGTCCGGGCCTTCGATCGTATGGCGATAGGGGAAGTCTTCGGGGGCCAGCTTGTTGAACATCCGGTTCAGGTCGGCCGGCACGTCGGGGTCGGCGTTTTCGTTGATCGACAACGAGGCCGAGGTGTGCTGGATGAAGATATGGAGCAAGCCCACTTTCACCGCGGCCAGTTCCGGCACGGCGTCGACGACCTGCCGGGTGATCAGGTGGAAGCCCTGGGGAAAGCGGGGCAACTGGAGCTCGTGCTGAAACCAACTCACGGCGTCTGCACTCCGGGGGATCGGGGCCAAATGTGCCAGTGTAGCCGAACGCCTGGCGGTGGAAACCCAGCCTCTTGGTGTATCGGGTGGGCGGTTCGGGGTCTGGCGGCGTTGTGGGGGATAGGGTTAGCCCTTGGGAAGGAAGTGAGGCGGGTCGAAAACCAGTTCGTGGCCAGATTGGGGCAGTTGCGGACGCCAAGTTCTGCTACAATAAGCAGTGCGGAGAGAAAAGATGATGCAGTCTCCCGTTTCCGGCGTTTCCGAAAACCGGCCCGAGCCGGTAGGCTCGAACTCGTCGATTGGCGGTTTATGCCCTGCAAACACTTGAAAGAGCTCTACGACAAGTGCCAAGAGCACAATCTGAGGCTCAGCAGCTCGGACCTGATTCGCATTGTCTGCCCACAGTGCGGCGTGGAAGAGGTCTGCCCCTCACTGTTGTGCGACGAATACGAGGAGAAGCACCACGAGGAGGCGGAGCCTCCCACGGCTGACTAGGAAGGATCCTTCACCAAAAGCGAATGGCCAGGCGGGTGGGCCCGGCAAGCCATCTTGAGCTCTTCTTTCTTTTTCCTTCCTGGGGGTGGGCTGGGCTAGGGGTGTGGAGAAAGTCTGTCCGTACCCCTTGACAATCACCTTCTGACGGGGATAATCACCAGTTCTGGCCCGGACTGTGTACCCCTGGCCCAGCATGGCCATACGCGCATGCTGTCTGGGCTGTCATGACGACTTAACGGTGTGGCCTGTCCGACTGTTCGGTATCGCCCTCGCAGGCAGGAAATAGATCGGCCAGGCCCAAGTTCTTTGTTGAGTTGGAGTGTATCACTAATGCGGAACGTTTTTCAGGCGATCCTGGAGTGTGGTCACGACGAAGATTTTGCCCCGGCGGAGTCGGATGATTTCCGTCCCACCGATGCGCCCGCCGGCTCGAAGGCGAAGCTGGACATCCTCGCGGACCGCGTCAGGAAAGGCCTGCCTCTGTGGCACCCGTCCGATCGCTCCGACTACAGTGGATTGACCGGAGCGGTGCGGCCGCGCGACTGATGCGGCCGGTCGGGTTCGCCCCGCCCTTGGTGGGCGCGGCGGATCGCGGGGCTTGGTGCACGACCCGCATCGCTTCGAACGCTGCGCTTCGGTCGAGGCTCACGCCGGAATCCATGGGGCAATTCCCTGCGTGCAACAGCCGCGATTGGGAATGTCCGGCGATTAGCACGGCCCGATCACGCTCGCCGGTTTGAGAAGGCAGCGCGATCAGTGTTTCTCGCCAGGTGGAGGAAGAAGCAAGGACATTGAGGTGTCCTTGCTTCTTCTTGTTGCCCAACTGATCTCGGTGTGTGTGCCTAACCAGCGCGGCGGGCAGGGAGCGGCTCGACGTCGCTTGAGTGGGGCTCCAACTCGTCGCGCAGAACCACGACATCCGCTGGGGCTTCGATCCCCAGCCGGACGCGGTCTCCGGCCACGCGAACGACCGTCACGACGATCGAGTCTCCAAGACGGATCCGTTCGCTTTCTCGTCGGGAAAGAACAAGCATGGGCAACCTCCGTGTATTCGCTAGGGATGCATGACTCTTGACGCGATAACCTGATCTGCCGCGGAAGGCTCGCCCGCGCGGGGCCTGGGCCGCTGCCGGCACGCCTGCAATGCGCTCGCCAAGATAGCCTCAGGCGTGCCGGATGGTCGGTCTCCTATGGGCTGCTATGCCGCCGCTCGCTGGCAACCGGATGCAGCATCTGTCTCCAGGCGTGGCGCTTCCACAAGCTGGGTCTTCTGGAATCGCTCCCCATTGGAGCCGTAGAAGAAGATGCAATTGCGGTCCGTCTCCCAGACTGCCGTGAACTTCACGGCCCGGGGCCCATGGAGGCAGAAATAGATCCCGCACGGTTTTCCTCCCCGGCGCAGGATCCGCTGGGTCATCTTAAAGGCGTCAAGTTGTAGTTCGTATTGATGACAAAGGGTTTCGTTAACGTATTCGCGAAGCTCGTCCAGACTGTGCAGCTGTTGGATGCAGGTCTGCATTTTGGGGTGAACTCTCCTTGCTGTGCACGCAGACTTCTCTGGGGAAGAAGCTCCGTGCCGGTCGGGAAATATGGGGTGAGTGCCGACAAAAGAAGCTATCGGCAAGATAGACAAGGATGTTTGGTCTGATAATTCTTCAATCTGGGCAACATGCATAGCCGAGTGAGGAATCTTCTCGCAGACCGCCGCTCTGCAAGCAGATGCATATATCGCCTGGTTTCTGCGAGCGGTAAAGTCTTTTTGACCGGAAGAGTGGGCGGTCGGCGGCAAAGTGCACGCAGTCGGCAAAGCGCCGGCACGCTTCCAGCGGATGAGCCGCGCCCAAGGACCCGTTCAGAAATTCGTCGTTCATCCATGAAGCAACTGCCGCCACACCCCGTGCAGGCGTTCCGCGTCTTCTCGAGGCAGTTGCCTCATGGGTAGCCCAATTCTTCAAGTTATTTCTGGACGGGTCCCAAGAAACGGTAGAAACTGGGCCAGCGGCTCTGGTAGGCTCACCCTTGGCAGCTCGCACGCTCGCCCCAGGATCTTTGGCAATTCGCTTCCCGGGCACTCGGCAGCCCGGCACGCTTCGGCCGGATGGACCGGCTTTGGATTCGGTCCATCGACGCCCAACGGCCCACTGCCTACTGCTTACTGTCCTTGGAGTACTTCTCCCAGGTCTCGGCGATCCGCCCTTCCTTCTCGTTTCCTTTGTGGAACACGAGCCGGTACCGCAACGAGAGCGATTCGCCGGCCTTGAGCGTGTAGGAGCCATCGGCGTCCTTGGCATTCTTGCCCAGGAAATCGTGTAGTCCAAAGGGGTTGGCCGCGAAAAGACCGTACGTGCGCACGTGCCAGTAGGTGGGATAGCGGAAGCTGCTGGGGTGATTGAGCATGGCGATCCCCACGGTTTGGCCCTCGACCGGGCCATAGTAGTCGACCCACGAGGCTCGCTTGCCCCAGGCCGCCTGATCGACCAGGCCGTCGCTGTTGACGATCTTCCCGCCCTGCTTGGCGTCGACCTTGATGGTCTCAGCGACGCGCACACCCATGGCGCCTTCCTTGGTGTCGCCGAACTTCACCGGCCCGTCAGTCGCCTTCAGGGTGATGTCGAAATCGATCCACCGATTCTCGCCGTCGCGTCCGAAGGTCAGGCAGCGCTGGTCTTCGCAGACTCGTTTGCCCTCCTGGCTGACCCAATCGTTGCGGGTCACGATCCGGGCCGTCGCACCGCTCTCGACCTTGACGAATTCGCGATGCTTGATGTCGCCGTGACTCTTCATCTCATCCCAGAAGCTTACGCCGTTGACGTCGCCATGCGTGAACCACACGGAGCGTTGGTGGATATGGTCTTTCCGCTCATTCGGGGTCTCGCCCAGGGGATAGGCGCGGGTCATTGGCTTGCCGGTCGGACCAAGCACGGGCCAGAGGATCGGCTTGGCGCCGCTGAAGACCAGATACTCGGTGAAGAACTGGCCATCGATCTTGACCACCACCCCATTGGGGCTTCGTTCAGCCGTCACGTCGGCTTGCGCGCGGGACACGCCAAAAAGGAGTAGTGCCAGAGAGAGGATCGTCGTCATGGCCGCTGCGCGAGACATAGAACTGGTTCCTGGAGTGAGGGGCTCGGGGTTGGGACCAAAAGGCAGGAATCGTTACTTGTCACCATGATAGCTCGCCTGCTCGCGAGACGCTAGCAGATCGGTTGGGCGAAGGGTTTGCGAGGCACGACCCGTACGCGGCATATGAGCGTCTGATGCTTCTCTCGGTCGGGGCGCCGCAATGGAATGGATGTGAGCACGACGCGGATGTCTTGCTTTGAAGCGTAATTGACAACCCCCTATGGGTGGTGGTGTTATGGCTGATTGGTGTTGATTGAGGTGGGCTTGGGGGGATGGTGAAGCCGCAAGAAGATTAACGGTTATGTTGATTTTGACGAAATGTCAAAGTTTAACGGTTACGGGGACGATACTGATGGTGCCGATTGTACCGGATCAGCCGCGCTCGGATTGCGAGTGCGGCTCAAACGGGGGGAACGGGCGGCAACGATCTTCGCAAGTGCAACTCTCAGCAGGAATATAAAACCCCATGAGTCGGCAAGTCTTGCTCCCAGGGATTGTGGTGATCGCCCTGTTGGCTGCCGTGGTCGGTTGTCGCCCTCAGCAGCCGTTCTACTTCGGTGAAGACAGGGACATGTCTCACTACGTCGGAGTCGCCACTGAGATCGAGTATCCCGACGTGGAAACGGACCGGCTTGAGGAGGTGAACGTCACCAAGGCGCCGCTGTCGCTGTTGAACCCCGATCCGTCGCAGATCTGGGAACTCACTCTGGAAGACGCGATCCGATACACGATGGTTAACAGCAAGGTGCTCCGGAACCTGGGGGGGATCGTGTTCGGGGCAGGCGGCTCGCAGGGCGAGCCGACCTCGTTGACCAGCCAGCCGGATCTGGCGGCCAGTGTCTACACGCCGGCCTTGGTGGAAAGCGATCCGCGGTTTGGCGTGGAGGGAGCTCTGGCCGCGTTCGATGCTCAGTTCACCACGAGTATGTTCTGGGAAAAGAACGTGACGCCGCAAAACACCTCCGGGCTCGTGGAGTCGTTTCGTCCTAATCCGCTTCGGCAAGATCTCGCGACGTTTCAGGCTCAGTTGCAGAAGACGTCGGCCACGGGGGCCACGTTCACCATGACGCACAGCGTCAACTACGAACTGAACAACGTGTCTTCGGGGACCCTAAGTTCCTCGCAGCGCTGGCCGGCCGCCTACAACGTGAATATGACCGCCCAGATTCGCCAGCCCATCTTGCAGGGGGCGGGCGTGATGTTCAATCGGATCGCTGGTCCGGGGGCCACGCCTGGCGTGTACAACGGCGTGATGATCGCCCGGATCCGCACCGACATCGCCCTGGCCGACTTCGAGGGGAACGTGCGGAACGTGGTACGGGATGTCGAGCGGGCGTATTGGGAACTGTATTACGCCTATCGTCGCCTGGACGCGGTGCTGGCCGGCCGCGACGCGGCCTTGCAGACGTGGCGTCAGGTGCACGCGAAGTTCGTGGTCGGGGCCCGGGGCGGTGGGGCCCAGGATGAGGCCCAGGCCCGGCAGCAGTACTTCACCTTCCGCTCGGCCGTGGAACAGGCCTTGGACAATCTCTATCGGACGGAAAACGCCCTGCGCTACATGATCGGATTGGCGCCCAACGACGGTCGCCTGATCCGTCCGGCCGACGAGCCGACGACGGCCAAGGTCCAGTACGTGTGGAACGATGCGCTGGGCGAGGCTCTTGTCCGGGCCGTTGAACTTCGCCAGCAGAAATGGCGGATCAAGCAGCGGGAACTGGAACTGATCGCGTCGAAGAACTTCCTCTTGCCGCGATTGGACGGGGTGGCCAGCTACAGTTGGCTGGGCCTCGGTGACCGCTTGCTCGGCAAGGAAAACCAACTCTCCTCGCTCGGGCCCGGAGACCCGGGAGTGCCGTTCAGTGCCTACGAATCGCTCACCGGCGGCGACTACCAGGGCTGGCAGATCGGCGCGCAATTCCAACTGCCGATCGGTTTCCGTCGGGAGATGGCCGGCGTGCGTAACGCCCAGTTGAATCTCGCTCGCGAGCGGGCGATCTTGCAGGAGCAGGAACTGGAATTGACGCATCAGCTGACGGGCGCCTTCCGCGATCTGGACGACTTCTACGTGCTGGCCCAGACCAACTACAACCGCCGCATCGCCGCGGAGAATGAAGTGAAAGCCGTCCGGGCGGCCTACGAGACGGGAGCCGCGACGTTGGACCTGTTGTTGACCGCTCAGCAGCGTCTGGCGGAGGCCGAAGACGCCTACTTCCGGGCACTGACCGACTACAGCGAAGCGATCATGAACGTCCACTATCGGAAGGGGTCACTTCTGGAGTATAATGGGGTCTGCCTGACGGAGGGGCCGTGGCCGGGGAAGGCCTACTTTGACGCCCAGCGCCGGGCTCGGGCTCGCGATGCGGGAATCTACCTCGACTACGGCTTCACCAAGCC
>JBDKTH010000751.1:0-6833 GCA_039680305.1 Thermoguttaceae bacterium
TGTTGGGCTAAGCCATCTCAAAGGACTGACGAATCTTCGCGACTTATGGCTTAACAGCACCAAGATCACCGACGCTGGTCTGGAGCACATCCAAGGGTTGACTCGGCTCGAAAAGGTGATGCTCCACAATACTCGCGTCACAAATGCGGGGGTGGAACGCCTGATGGGATTGCCCCAATTGCGAATACTGGTGCCTCCGCGGGGAGGTGTTAAGGAACTGCAGGTCAAGTAGTCGGGTGGGTTCTGACGAACAGAACCGGTAGCTCTTTCTGATGAGTTGCAGAAGAAGTACGGGTTCCTCTTCTCTGGTTCCGCCACTTCCGAAACGTCTGAACAGAGAAGAGGAACCCGTGCTTCTTCTTGGCCCGCGATTCTGGTGGGGCTCGCTTTCCTATCGACAATTCACAGTCTTCATCCGCCGTCACATTCAATGGCGGTGTGGGGTATTCACCCTTGCGTCGCTCGACCCACCCTACGAAGTCGACTCATCCTACGAGCTCAGTCGCGCTAGTTCCGCAATGCGGCGGCTCTCGTCCCAACCGAAGACGTCGCCCATCCAACCGGCGACTTGCTGGGCGATCTGGTCGCTGTCGCGATGGTAGTGCTGCCAACTGGTGCGGCGGAGCATCACGTCGTCGAGATGCACGGCCCATTCGTGCGTGCAGTAGTGCTCCACGACCTCGCGACGGACCTCGGGCGGAGTGATCGCGCTGACGCCTTTGACATCGGCCGGGTCGAGCAACGACACGTCGGCCGTGCGGCAGGGCGGAAGTTTGCGGTCGAGATAGCGGGCCAGGCGGTCGACGGCTTGCTCGGCAATGTGACGGTACGTGGTCAGCTTGCCGCCGGCAATGTCGAGCCAGCCGGGGTGCGGCATGTGGATCACGTGGGCACGCGAGATGTCGGACGGGCCGCCGTGCGGATTGGCGATCAGTGGACGCAATCCTGCCCAGGTGCCGATTACGTCGGATTCGTTCAGCCCAGCGGCGGGGAACGAGCAGTTGGTGACGCTGAGAATGTAGTCCACATCGGCCGGCTCGGTGCGGACCGCCTCGATCGGGCCGTCGTAGTCGGTGTCGGTCGTGCCGAGAATGACCCGGTCGCCCCAGGGGATGGCAAACAGGATCCGGCTTCCTTCGGTCATGACGACGGCGTCGGGGACCGGCAAGCGCGTGCGGTCGATGACGAGGTGAACGCCCTTGGTCATGCGCAGGTCGATGCTGCTCTGCGGCAGCTTTTCCGCCCAGGGGCCTGCGGCATGCACCACGCTCCGGGCCGTGACGCGATGCGTGCGATCGGCGAGCGTATCGCGGATCTGGCAGGTCCAGACGCCGGCCGACGGCGTTGCCTCTTCCAACCGCAGGTAATTGCCGATGATCGCCCCATGGGCGGCCGCGGCGCGGAGCGTATCGAGCACGAGCCGGGAGTCGTTCGTCAGTCCGTCGTAGTAGCGAACCGCTCCGGTGAGCTTCTCGGGATTCGGTCCGGGCAGGTGCCGCAGCAGTTCATCGCGGCTCATCGCCGACGATGGGCCAAGGTTCCGGCCGCCGCACAGCAGGTCGTAGATCTTTACTCCAATGCGCAACTGCCAGAGCGGCCATTGGGTGCCGCGGTAGGTGGGGAAGACAAACGGAAGCGGATCGGCCAGGTGCGGGGCGATGCGGTGCAGGATTCGCTTCTCGACGCTGGCTTCGTGGACCAGGAAGAGCCGGCCCTGGGCCAGGTAACGGAGTCCGCCGTGCAAGAGGCGGCTCGACCGGCTACTGGTGCCGAAGGCCATGTCGTATTGTTCGATCAGGCCGGTGCGCAGGCCTCGCATGGCCGCGTCGCGGGCGACCCCCGCCCCCACGATGCCCCCGCCGACGATCAAGACGTCGAGCGTGTCGGAAGTGAGCTGGTCGATGCGTTGAGTACGGAGTGTGGGTAAGTCGATTCGGTTCATGAGATTATTGCCACGCGGCACAAGTGCCGCGGCTAAACGGCTGGACTGGTGTTCTCGTCACAGCCCGTGACGCCTAGTGTGACTCCCAATCCAGCGAACGGCGGACTGCTTCACGCCAGCGGCGGCACAGGCCTTCGCGGCGGTCTGAGGGGATCTGCGGCTGGAACTCGCGATCGAGGGCCCAGTTGCGGGTGATGTCGGCCGTGTCTTGCCAATAGCCGACCGCCAGGCCGGCCAGATAGGCCGCGCCGAGGGCCGTGGTTTCGGCGACCACCGGGCGGCACACGTTCACGCCGAGCAGGTCGGCCTGGAACTGCATCAGCAGATTGTTCGCCGATGCGCCCCCATCGACCTTCACACCGGCCAGACGACTACCGGCGTCTTTACGCATCGCGTCGACCAGGTCGCACGTCTGATAGGCCATCGACTCGACGGCGGCCCGGGCGATATGCGCGGCGGTCGTTCCGCGCGTGATGCCGACGATCGTGCCGCGGGCATAGGGGTCCCAGTAAGGGGCTCCCAGACCGACAAACGCAGGAACGAAATAGACGCCAGCCGAGTCGGGCACGCTTGTGGCCAGGCGTTCGCAGTCGGCTGCAGTGCGGATGATTCCCAAGCCGTCGCGCAGCCACTGCACGGCCGCGCCGGCAATGAAGACCGATCCTTCCAGGCAGTAGGTGACCTTGCCGCCGAGTCCCCAGCCGATCGTCGTCAGGAGGTTGTTGTTCGATTGGACGGGCTGGTCGCCCGTGTTGAGCAGCAGGAAGCAGCCGGTGCCGTAGGTGTTCTTGGCACTCCCCGGCTCGAAACAGGCCTGGCCAAAGGTGGCGGCCTGCTGGTCGCCCGCGTCGCCGGCGATTGGGATCGGTCGGCCAAGCAGGTCTTCGGTTGTCTGGCCGTAGACTTCGCTCGACGGCCGCACCTGGGGAAGCATGGCCCGGGGCACGCCGAGGATCTTGAGCAGTTCGTCGTCCCAGTCGAGGGTGTGGAGATTGAACAGGAGCGTTCGGCTGGCGTTGCTATAGTCGGTCACGTGGCAGCGCCCGCCCGTCAGACGCCAGATGAGCCAAGTGTCGACCGTGCCGAAGAGGATTTCGCCTTTTTCGGCCCGGGCACGGAGCCCCTCGTGGGTGTCGAGCAAGTGCTTGATCTTCGTGCCGGAAAAGTAGGCGTCGACGACCAGCCCGGTCTTGTCGCGGAAGGTGTCTTGGAGGCCTTCGGCCTTGAGGGTGTCGCAGATTCCGGCGGTCACGCGGCTTTGCCAGACGATCGCATTGGCCACGGGGCGGCCGGTCGCGCGTTCCCAGAGGATGGTCGTTTCGCGTTGATTGGTGATGCCGATGGCGGCGATCTGCTCGGGCGAGAGCGACGCCCGGCTGATCGCCTCGCGGGCGACGCGGAGCTGCGTCGACCAGATCGCTTCGGGATCGTGTTCGACGACGCCGGGGGCCGGCAGAATCTGCTCGAACTCGGCGTGGGCAGCGGCGATCGGCCTGCCCGCGTGGTTAAAGATGATTGCGCGACTGAACGTCGTCCCTTGATCGAGAGCGAGAACGTATCTGTCCATCCCGAGCACCTCCAAGGCGGATCATGTTTGGCGCAGTTTACCCCTTGTGGCGGGCTGCTGCAAGCTGGCACACCTTGTGAAACACGCCAAGGTGGGGTACAGTTCGAGATGGGAGACGGGGAACGCTTTCCGTTCGAAGGTTGGGTCTTCCACCGTGGAAAGTGTCCCCCGTCTCCTTTGCTGCCGATGAAGGAGAGTCGTTTCATGCCAGATCTTCCCTCCGTTCGCCGCTTTGTCTCAGACACCGGCGTACGGGTTTATCGAATTGCCTGCAACGTTTTTCCCGACCTTGATCTTACGGGACGCGTCTACCTGCTTTTGGGTGCGGGGCCGCCAACGCTCGTCGACACGGGAAGCGGCAGCGAGGAATCGACCAAGGACATCTTCCAAGGGCTGGAACTCGTCCGCAGCCAGTTCGGCGAATCGGTGCAGTTGGACGACGTGAAGCGGATCCTGATGACGCATGCGCACGTCGACCATTTTGGGGGACTGCCCGACATCCTGCACCATGCGCCGGCCGAGGTAGGCGTTCATCCATTGGACTGCCGCATGATCGCCGCCTATGACGAGCGGTCTGTGGTCGCGAACAACCTGTTGCGGGCGTTTTTGGTTCAGGCCGGGCTGTCGCCGGAGCGGCAGACGGAGATCATCGAGACCGGGAGGCATCGCCAGAAGCCGGTCGGCCGGGCTTGGGCCACATTCGCCCTGCGCGACGGCGACGAACTGGACGGCCTGCGGTTTATCCACACGCCGGGGCATGCTCCCGGGCACGTCTGCATCCGGATCGGCGATATCCTGCTCACCGGCGATCATATCCTCGCCCGGACGGTTAGCCAGCAATGGCCGGAGAGCACCAGCGCCTACCTGGGGTTGGGGCACTACCTGGATTCGCTCGAAAAGATCCGGCGTCTGGAAGGCATCCGCGTGGCCTTGGGCGGCCACGAACCGCCGATCGAGAATCTCCACCGCCGGATCGACGAAATCCGCCAAAGCAACTTTCGTCGGCTGGACCGCCTGCTGGGAATCTTGGACAGGGCCCCGGAGCCATTGACGATCGAAGAGGCGACCCGGCACATGTACGCCCATCAGCACGGTTTTCAGGCACTGCTGGCGCTGACGGACGTGGGAGCTCGCATCGAGTATCTCGATCAGCACGGCCGGCTGTCGATCACTAATCTGTCGGAAATGGCCGGGGCCGCGTTGCCCGTGTACCGCTATCGACCGTCAGGAGGATGCCGCCTATGACTGCGATCACGAAACCCCGCGCCGTTCTGCTGTTGGGTCCGACCGGCTCGGGCAAGACGCCGCTGGGAGATATGTTGGAGCAACGCGGTTTTGGGCAGACCCGCTGCCGCCACTTCGACTTCGGCGCTCAGCTCCGGGCGGTCGCCCATCGCGATCAACCGGATGCCCTGTGGACCCGTGCGGAGCTCGACTTTCTCCGCGAGGTGCTCCAAAGTGGGGCACTTTTGGAGAATGAGCATTTCTACCTGGCCGAACGGCTGCTGCGCGGCTTTTTGGCTCAAGCCGGCGCCGCCGGCTCGCTGACGGTGCTGAACGGCCTGCCCCGGCACGTCGGCCAGGCGCAGGCGGTTGACTCGCTGCTGGCGATGGAAGCGGTGATCGTCTTGAACTGCACCGGCGAGGTAGTGCGGCAGCGCATCGGCACGAACGTCGGGGGCGATCGGACCTTGCGACAGGATGACGATTCGGCCGCGGTCGACAAGAAGCTTCGCCTGTTTGCCGAGAGGACCTCGCCGCTGGTGGAGCACTATCGGAGCGTCGGGGCCCGGATCGACGTGATCGACGTCACGGCCACCATGACTCCGGACGCGATGTGGCGGGGGCTCGTCGGCTCGGAAGGGCCCGCGAAGAGATAAATCGGGGGGGAATCTCGCGTGCTGGCTCCCTTGTCCCACCGGCATGGTTCAGGACGGATGGCCTAATGTGGGGGAAATGGTTTGCAATTGCCTGCTCTCGCTGCTAAACTCAGCGGAGGAGGAAGTATCAGACCTTTCCTGGGCAATCCTCGTCACAAGGACACCGGCCATTGGCGGTGCTGGGCTCATTCATGACAGTCGGCACGACGCAGGCTCTTCTCGAACTGCTCGCCAAAAGCGAACTGCTGAGCCCCGAGCAGTTGACCGAGTGCCAAGAGACGGCGCTGCTGGCGGAGGATGTCAGGGCGTTTGTGCGAATTCTGATCGAAAAGGGGCTTATCACGCGCTGGCAGGCCGCTCAGCTACTGGCCGGGCGGAGTTCGTTCTTCCTGGGCAAGTACAAGCTGATCGAGCTGCTGGGCCGCGGCGGCATGGGAGGCGTGTTCGTCGCCGAGCATACGACGATGAACCGCCGGGTGGCGTTGAAGATCATCTCCAAAGAGCTGGGCCGGGACCCGGCTTCGCTGGAGCGGTTCCTGGTCGAAGCCCGGGCGGGAGCGGCTCTGGATCACCCCAACATCGTCCATTCCTATAGCGTGGACAATGAAGGGGACCGCTACTACATGGTCATGGAGTTCGTCGAGGGGAAGGACTTGCAGCGGATGGTCGAGGACGACGGTCCGCTGGACTTCGAACGGGCGGTGGACTATATGCGTCAGGCGGCCGACGGCCTGGCCCATGCCCACAGCCGCAAGATGATCCACTGCGACATCAAGCCGGCCAACCTCATCGTCAACCAGCAGGGCGTGGTCAATATCCTCGATATGGGGATGGCCCGCTTGATGGGGCACGACGATGAGTCCAATGGCCACGACGACAAGGCCAATGGTCACGACGACCGCGTCCTGGGGACGGTCGACTACCTGGCCCCGGAGCAGGCGTTGGGCAGTCCCGACTTGGACCATCGCGTCGACATCTACTCCCTCGGCTGCACGTTCTATTTCCTGCTGACCGGCCAACCGCCGTTCCCGGAGGGAACCCTCGCCCAGCGAATCGTCAAGCATCAGACGCAGGAGCCTCGCAGCATCCTGGAGTTGCGTCCGACAACGCCGCGCGACCTGGTGAAGCTCTGCCAGAAGATGATGGCCAAGGACCCGGAGAAACGGATCCAGTCGGCCGCGGAGATCAGCCAGTGGCTGGCCGCATGGCACCCGCCGAAACAGAAGCTTGTACGCGCCGTGCCTCTGGAAGAAGAAGCGGAAAAGCCGGCGGACGCGCTCGAATCGTTGGCGGCCGCGGTGGCCGTGGCCGAACAGCCAAGTCTGCCCGAGGCGACAGGCACGCCGCTGGAGTCGTCCAAAGGACTTCGCTTCACCCCGCGGCAACAATTGCTGCTTTATAGCGGCATTACGGGAGGCGTCGTCCTCCTGCTGCTGGTGGTTCT
>JBDKTH010000436.1:0-50864 GCA_039680305.1 Thermoguttaceae bacterium
AGTGCTTACTCAATTCGATCCCGTAGTCCTTCAGGAGCCGTTGGCGGGCCAGGTCATAGGAAGGCACGAGGGACGCCAGACGCGAGACCTTCTCGGCCACCCAACCCCGCATGCAACTGGCGCTCGGCACCCTCCAAGTCTTCCAGCTTGGCGGGCAAGCGATCCATCACCTCGTCGAGTTGACGATGCAGTTGCTCTCGTTCTCCGGCGTTCAGTATACTGGCCATCGGATACCTTTCAGGACGCTGGGGACCTTCGGTTGGCGCTGAAACCCTAACGTCCTGTTTCACTTGTCTTTCCTAATCGCGCAGCATCATTTCAGCCGCACCCGCTGCGTTAGTCGCAGCGAGCGAATCCCCCTGGGCAAGAGCGTCACGGCGTGAAGACCGCGGGGCGCCTGCGTCAGAAGCTCGAACGCATCCGCCAACGCACGAATCGGGAATCATCCTTCAGCCTCTTGACAGTCTTCCACTGTCCGCACTAACATACTTTGGTGTTCTTCATCGTTAACAGCAGCGTCGAAGGGGATTCTGTCGCAAGGCCCGGAAGAAATGGCCTCGTGACACGTCCACTCGACGCAAAGCGGTCTGATGGTCAGATCCCATCAGCGCTCACCTAGCCACCGGTCGCCAACTCATTAGTTGGGGCCCCAATCGGGCCCACGCCCACCGAATGCGACTGCGGATGGCTCTTCTGCCCCAATCGGGTCGAGGGTCCACCGCACATCGGCTTTCTCAGCGAAAGCCCACAGGTCCTCATCGCATTCCTCATGCCAGCCGGTGAAAGCCCAAAAGCTCCCTCGAACGATTTGTGCTTCTTTGCAAAGGCGACCGCATCGCCGGCCGTCGCCAGGTCTGATTTGGACCGCCGGCCGCCTGCCGGACTGGCCTCTTTCTCTCTGGGCTCAGTCCACTTTCCACCCGAAGCGTCTGCGGGGTGTTAATCGCCATCGAGGACCGCTCCGGGCGTTTCCGTGCCCGAACCAGAACCGACGTCTGTCGGAGCATCACGGGTTACTCTCGCCTCGTCTTCTCAAGACCGCGACGGAAACCCACGCGAACAACGGCCTCAGCAAGAGGATCGTCGACCACGACAAACTCCGGAAGTCAGCAACATCCAGAATTATGCGGGAGCCCCTCATGAATCAATGCCTTCTGAAGCCGAAAGAAGCCGCCCAAAGCCTGGCCATCAGCGAGCGCACGCTCTGGCAACTGACAAACCAGGGCGATCTGCCTTGTGTCCGTATTGGCCGCTCCGTCCGGTACGACCCAACCGATTTGGCTTGCTGGATCCAGCAGCGGAAGTCCGGGGGCTCCCCGTCTCAAAGCTAGCGTGCAAGAATTCAGGGATTGAAAGTCGAGACTGAAAGGAGATTAGCGTGGCGAGCATCAGTCGAGAACCAAACGGGCGGCGGACGATCCAGTTCATGGATACGGATGGGAAGCGGCGGAGCATCCGACTGGGAAAGGTGTCGCAGCGGGCGGCCGAGGGCATCAAGGTCAAGGTCGAAGGCCTTGTGGCGTCCAAGATTACCGGGCACGCCCTGGATGACGAAACGGCGCGATGGCTGACCACCCTCGGCGATGACCTCGCGGACAAGCTAGCGGCCGTCGGGCTCATGCCAAGACGCGAGCGAGCAACCCTCGAGGCGTTTCTTGAGGGCTACATCGCCAAACGCACGGGCGTGGATGTCACGCCAGCTACGGCCGAGGTCTGGGGACACGTCAAGCGAAACTTGGTCGCGTTCTTCGGCGCTGAACGGCCGCTCAAGAACATCACTGCGGAGGAAGCTGAGGATTGGAAGCGTTATTTGATCGGCCTGGGGCTGGCCCCGACAACGATCTACAAGCGGCTCCAGTTCGCCCGGATGTTCTTTCGCGCCGCCATCCGGGCCAAGCTGATCCACGAGAACCCCTTTGCGGAGGTAAAAGGGCGGGAGGCCGACTCGAATCGGAAGTTCTTTGTCACGCGCGAGGCGGCCGAGCGAGTCTTGGCCGCCTGCCCCGACGCCCAGTGGCGACTCCTCTTTGCCCTCAGCCGTTACGGTGGCCTCCGTTGCCCCTCCGAACATCTTGCCCTCCGCTGGGGTGACATCGATTGGGAGCACAATCGCATCACCGTCACGAGCCCGAAGACGGCCCGCCACCCGGGCCATGAGTCTCGCATCATCCCCCTCTTCCCGGAACTCAGACCCTATTTGGAGGAGGTCTTTGAGCAGGCAGAACCGGGGACGGAATATGTCATCACCCGTTACCGGCAGCGGAACTGCAACCTGCGAACCCAACTGGAGCGGATCATTCTCAAGGCCCGGATGCTGCCCTGGCCGCGACTGTTTCACAACCTGCGGGCTTCGCGGGAGACGGAGCTCGCGAAAGAGCACCCCCTCCATGTGGTGACGAAGTGGATCGGCAATAGCACGAAGATCGCGGCGAAACACTATCTTCAGGTCGTCGAGGAAGATTTCCAGGAGGCGATGAAGAAGGCGGTGCAAAATCCGGTGCAGCAACCCGCCGTACCACTTCGCGAGCCCCCGCAAGAGAGTGGAAACGACAATGGCTCCGGTTCGGGGGCCGCTCAAGCGGATTGCCCTAATTCGGAGCCATGCGGAAACTTACGGCCCATCGCGAGAATTCGCGACAAGTCCTTTTTCTGTAACGACTTAAATCAAGCGGAGAGGACAGGATTCGTCTTGGCCCTCTCCGCAACTCCTTGAGCGTGAACACATTGCGAACGCAAGCCCGGAAGTAGTCGTGTCTTGCGTCTTGTCACGTGTGATCGTCTATGGTCACGGATTCTCACCTGTTGTCATCTGTTTTGTCCCACTGGGACAAACGTCAGCGGTGACTCTCGAAAGCGGAGACCAATCGTCTCCGCTGGCGCAGCCGCTTGCCGATCCGTTGCGGACGCCTCTCACAGGGAGGTGTTGCGATGATTTCTTGCTCGAACTCACAGCTTGTGCCCAGAAACGGCCACACGCTCATCGCCGCGATCGTTGCCCGAATCAGCGGGTGTCCCAGCCAGAAGGAGCTCAGCCTCGCCGATCAAGTGGATCATGCCAAGGAGGAAATAGCCCAGTCGTATCAAGGGCCGATCGAGTACCGCGTGATCGCCACCAAAGGAAAAGGCGAACGCGTGGACCGGCCGGAGCTTGGGCAGGTGGAGCAGATGATCCGCAGCGGGGAACTGGACCTGCTCGTCATGGAGGACGTGGGCCGGTTGGTCCGCGGCGCCGAGGCGGTGAAGCTGTGGGGAATTGCCGTGGATCACGGCGTTCGCTGCCTCGCCCCCAACGACTGCCTAGACAGCGCCGACGAGACGTGGGAAGAGGAGTTGATCACCGCCTGCCGAGACCATGTGGGGCACAACACTCACACCTCCAAGCGGCTCACAAAGAAGCTGATGAATCGCTTCAAGAAGCTCGGCGGGGCGGTGGCCCTGCCGATCGCCGGATATATCAAACCGAAAGACGCCAAGACCTATCACGATTGGAGCAAGGACGATTCCGCGACCGAGGAGGTCGCCCAAGGGCTGAGTATATTGAAGGCGACGCTAAACTGCTCTGTCGTGGCCGACTACTTCAACCAGAACGGGTACTCGACGGGGCCCTATTGCCGACGGAAACTGTGGAATGGCCCCATGGTTCGGCGGTACTACAAGAACCGGCTTCTCTCCGGCCATCCAGGCCGCGGATTCCGGCACACCATCAAGCACCACGAGACGGGGCGCCGCGTATCCGTCAAGAACCCGAACGGCGATCCCACGTTCGTAGCATACCCTCACTTGGCCCACATCGACGCCGAGGAGCAGGACGAGGTCAACCGCATGCTCGATGCGAAGAACTCCCGTGTTCGGCGGAAGGCGGTGAACGGAGTCGATCCGCTCTGGCAGAAATCCCGGAAGCGGACCCGCTTCCCCGGGCAGCACGCCTGCTGCTGGTACTGCGGCGGGCACTACGTCTGGGGCGGCAACGGGATGACGGAGAACTTGATGTGCTCGGCCAGCCGGGATTGGCGTTGCTGGAACTCGGTCGGTTTCCACGGGCCGCTGGCAGTGGAACGCCTCGTGAACGTTATCACCAGCGAACTGTACGCGCTGCCCGGGTTTGAGGACCAGTTCCGCGAGTTGGTCCAGATTGCCCGACAGGACCGTTGCGGCGGTCAGGCCCAGCGGTGGCAGAAGCTCCGTAGCGATGAGGCGGTCCTCGCCCGGGAGCAGGCGAACTTCGCCGCCGCGATTGCTCAGTATGGCCCGCGTTCAGTGTTTCAGGAGAAGTTGCGGGAACTGGACGCACGCGAGAAGGAGTTGGCCCGGGAGCGGTCTGCGTTGGAGCGACTCGAAAAGCGGGAGCTCTGCTTGCCTCAATCCACAGTCGAGCTTCGGCAGATGCTCGAGGACCAGTTCCAAGGGCTGGCGGTTGATTCTCCCGAGTTCGGGGACCTTATGCGGCTGTTGGTGCCGGAGTTCCACGTGTACCTGGTGCGGCTCCTCGATGGCGGTCACCCGCTGCCACGGGCCAAGGTCAAGTTGACCCTGGGGGGCATTGTCCCGGACAGCCAGCACGTGCCCGGCCTGGACGGTCTGTTGACCCGGGAGTTGACGCTGGACTTGTTCGAGCGGCCGCCACAACGGGAACGCATCCGCGAGGAGGCAGTTCGTCGAGCTGCCCAGGGGCTAACGCAGCGGCAGATCGTCGCCCAACTGGCAAAATGGCCCACCGCCGAAGAGGCCGAGCGGCCCAAGCTGCCGGTGGTCCAGCAGGCCTTGGCTCTTGACCGACTGATGAAAGGGCAAGGGCTTGATAGCCCGTACGTGCTGTTACTGGAGCCGCCGGCGGATTATCCCAAGCTCCGCCGCCATAAGAACGCCAAGTACCGCTTTAAGCCACGCAACGGTTACGAGCGTCCGGTGATCTAAGCGGGAAATTCTGACAAGGACCGATTCGACTGTGTGCCCCCGGCAATTCGCCGGGGGCTTTTTTTGCGCGCAGGAAGAAGGAGATCAATGTATGCTCGGAATTCCCAAGGATCGAAAGTCACGGGGCACGACAAAGGTCGGCCCGATCAAGCCCGGTTCCCCCCTCTATCGCGCTTTGGAGATGATTGCGAGGGAGGTTGCCAAGGGGCTGGATGCCGGCGGGGCATCGGAGGGGAACCGACGGCACAACACACGAGTCCCTAAGCCTGGGCCATAGCCTGCCCAGTTCACTGGAACGTTCGTTTCTCAGCAGGCCCCAGGCCCCCGTCCTCACTCGGCGGTCCTGAGGGCTTTTCATGTTGCGAGCGAGCCACGCCGTCTGTTGCGGTTGGGGAGTGGTGTGAGTGCGAGTTTTGTCTCGCCACGTGGTGCGGGACTGGCCTATGTTTCGTCCTGAAACCGGAGCAGTCTCTTTCCAGAGGTCGTTCTCATTGAAGACGCCCGAGAACTCTCCCCGACGCAACAGGTCTCCGCTCGCTTGGCTCGCCTTGAACCCATGCTTCGACCTTTCCTCGTTTTCTTGGAGGCTTTATGAAACCAGTCGCTTTCCCCCGAATTCTTTTCGCGGCCCTCGTGGTGGTCGTGCTCGTCGGTTGCGACGAGAATGACCGCATCGTGCAAGTGGCCACGGAGGCCGCCGACCGCCAGGCGGAACAGAACCGCCAGATCGCCGATCAGAACCAGACACTCGCCGGGGCTACTCAAACGCTGATTGCGGCGGATGCCCAGGCCCGCCAGGAACTCATCGCGTTCCAAAAAGACCTCCAGGCCCAGCAGGCCGAGATTGGCCACCAGCGGGACCAGCTGGAGGCCGAACGCCGGCAGTTGGCCGACGCGCGGACCTGGGACTCGCAGGTGGCCCTGGCAGCGCGGAGCTTCGGTGTGCTGGCCGCGTGCCTGGTCCCGATCGTGCTGTGCTGGCAGATGCTCCGCACAGTCCGACAGGGGAACGACGATCCGGTGCTTACCGAGGTGCTGATTACGGAGCTCACCGCGTCGCAATCGCCTTTGCTTTCCGGTGGCAGCAAGCCGCCTGCGATTCTCGACGAGCCACGACGCGTGCCTGAACTAACCCGGGACGGTACTTGGGACGGGGAAGGATGACCCTCCCCCTGGCACGGAGCTCGCCAATCATCCCTTTGCTGCGTTGGCAAAGGCCACGTCTCTTCGTCCGCCTCCCTCGCGGTCCTGTCTTCCACTTCCCTTCTTCCCAACCATGAGGAGACTTATGTCGAACCTGCTGCTCTTGGGCACGGTGCTCTCCCTGCTGGTGGCCGTTGCCGCCCTGGTCCGCGAGGTTCGTTTGCGGAGGGCCCTGGAACGCCTGCTTGCCCGCCTGATCTCCCACCTTCGCAAGCCCCCGCGTCACCGCGGTAATGCTTCGGACGATCAAGGGGGATGACCTCGCAGGGCCTGCCCCCATCTCTTCCAACCCTTCGTAGTCCCGAGGCTATCCAAGCCCACAACAGGCAGGGGCTCGAATGCCGAAATGTCCTCACCACAATCCCCAAGGAGAAACGATGTCGCACATTGTCACCGTCCAAACAGAAATCCGTGATGTGGCGGCCGTTCGGGCCGCCTGCCAACGGCTCGGACTGGCCCCACCAGTCCAGGGAGCCACCCGGCTCTTTAGCGGCGAAGCAAGCGGGCTTGCGGTCCAACTTCCCGGCTGGCAGTACGCGGTGGTCGCCAACCTCGCGACCGGCCAACTGACATTCGACAATTTTGGCGGCCGCTGGGGCGATTCCCGTCACCTCGACCAGTTCCAGCAAGCCTATGCCGTCGAGAAGGCCAAGATCGAGGCCCGTAGGCGGGGCCACACGGTCGCCGAGCAGCCACTTGCGAATGGCTCGATCAAGCTCACGATCCAGATCAGCGGAGGTGCCGCATGAGCCGAATCATCGAAGTGATCATTGGTCCGAAAGGCGAAACGACGGTCCAGACCAAGGGTTTTGTCGGGGCAAGCTGCCGGGAGGCGAGCCGGTTTCTCGAACAAGCCCTAGGCCAACAGGCCGGCGAACAGTTGACCGCCGAGTTCCATCAGTCGCAGGCGGTTAAACAGAGCCATCAGGAGCGACATTAAGCCTCATGTGGCTTGGTCAGCCTCGTGGAATCAGCCGACTTCTTCCGAGAGCTCACCTCCAAATGAAAGGAACCTGACTATGATCGAGAAGAAACGATCCGGCGGTTTGGGTCGCCGAAAATGGATCTACGGGATCCTTGTCGCCTGTGTCCTTGCCCTGGCCTGCTTAAAGCCGGTGGCGATCGCCGCGATCTATGGCTACCAGCGGTACTTCTCTCCCTTTAAGGGCTATCACTGTGCCCATGCAGCCCTCTACGGCGGCCTCTCGTGCTCCGAGTATGGCAAGCAGGCGATCCAGGCCAACGGCGTCCTGGGAGGCCTGATCTTGCTTGCGCAGCGGTTCGAGGCCTGCCACAACGCCGCCGTTGTGATCCGCCAAAGCCACTTTCTGGCGACAGAACCTCGCGTCGAAGAATGCTTGGAGAGTGATTGGCAACGTGGCAAGCGGGAAGGCCAGGAGGCCCGTGAGTACTGCACTGGCTGCCTCCAGGGATGCTGCTCTGACCAGTAGCCACCTCGTCTTGTCGCGCGTCGAGTCCTAGAAATGCTTGGCAACCGCCGGCTTCGCGTCCAACACCCTTTCCCCCAACCCATCACGTTTTTTGTGAGGAGTCCATCCATGACACTGTCCGATCGTCTGCGCGAATACGTCGCCGCCTGTTTTTGCGGCCTTTGGATCGAGTCGCATGAGCACGCCGAGGCCCTGGCCGAGATCGCCGTGCTTTGCCGCGAGGAGCACTGGCGGCTGATCACGTGGGACATCGAGCGGGGCCTTCAGGTCCCTGGCGGCGACGTTCCGGCCGATGCCGGCAGCGGTGATCCTGTGGCGGCCATCCGTGCCGTCAATGCCCTGGCCAGCCCCGAAGGCTCGGCGCTTTTGGTCCTCCAGAACTTCCACCGCTTCTTGCAGTCGGCGGAGATCGTCCAGGCCTTGGCTCAACAGATCGTCGCCGGAAAGCAGAACCGCACGTTCGTTCTCGTGCTCTCCCCCTCGGTGCAGATCCCCGTGGAACTGGAGCGGCTTTTCGTCGTCGTCACGCACGAATTGCCGGACCGCGGGCAGCTGGAAGAAATCGCCCGGGGCGTGGCCGTGGAGCCCGGGGAATTGCCACAGGGAGAGGAACTGCATCGACTCTTGGACGCCGCGGCGGGGCTCACGCGGCTGGAGGCGGAGAACGCCTTTGCCCTGAGCCTGGTGCGCCACCAGGTCCTCCGCCCCGAGGTCGTCTGGAAGCTCAAGGGCGAATCGCTCCAAAAAAGCGGCCTCTTGAGCCTCCAGCGTGGGCCGGAGACGTTTGCGGGGCTTGGTGGCCTGGAGGCCCTCAAGCAGTTCTGCCTTCGCGCCTTAGGACCGAAGGAGCCGAGCCGTCCTCGGCCCCGCGGGATCGTGCTTTTGGGACCTCCGGGGACGGGCAAGTCGGCGATCGCCAAGGCGCTGGGCAACGAGACCGCGCGGCCCACCCTGATCCTCGATCCTGGAAGCCTGATGGGCTCCTTGGTTGGTCAAACCGAGGAGCGGACAAGGCAGGCCCTGCGGATCATCGACGCCTTCGGCCCGTGCATTGTGGTCATCGACGAGGTCGACCACGCCCTGGCCGGCCATCAGGCCAGTGGCGATTCCGGCGTGATGCGTCGATTCTTCGGCCAGATGCAGACCTGGCTTAATGACCACACCTCCGAGGCGTTCGTCGTCTGCACCTCGAACGACCTTCGCTCGCTTCCTAGCGCCTTTACGCGGGCCGAGCGATTCGACGGCGTGTGGTTTGTCGACTTCCCCGGCGCTAGCCAGAAGCGGACGATCTGGCGGCTCTATCTGGAGAAGTACGGGTTGGATCCCACCCAGCCCCGTCCGGTGGATGCGGACTGGAGCGGGGCGGAGATCAAGGCCTGCTGCCGCTTGGCGGCAATGCTTGACGTGCCCTTGCTGGAAGCGGCGCAGAACATCGTTCCTGTGGCCAAGACGGCCAGCGAGTCGATCGCCGAGCTTCGGGAGTGGGCCTCCGGCCGCTGCCTCTCGGCCGACAAGCCCGGGATCTATGCCCGGACCGCGCATGCCGCGCCCGTAAAACTAGGCCGCAAGGTTCGCCGCGATCCGAGTACCAACTGATCCAGGGCTCGTGTCCCTCGCCAGCGAGCGGAGGCTCCAGCCGTTTCCGCTCGCTGGCGTTTTTGTTTCGTGAATTGTGAATCCTAAACTCTCTTCCTTCATGGAGAAAGACGTATGAGTACCTTGCTCGATGATCGTCGCCCGACAAGCGCCTCCTCGGCCCAGCGGCTGCGAGCGACGATGGCCGCGATGCGGCTTGCGTTCACTTGGTTTGGAACGCGGAAGTCGTTGACCCAGGAACAGAAGACTCAGGCGGCCGACACGTTCGGGGCCGAGGGAGCGTTCTTAAGCGCCGGCAAAAAGCTGGTCGACACGAAGCACCCGGCCTTTCGGGCGGTGACCACGGTCCGCAATCGGGCCCACGCCTATTTCAAGGGCGTCTCCTTGCCCTATCCCGAGCCGGGCATCCGGCTCGTGAAGCAAGACGAGATCGAAACGATCAACGCCCAGATGATCGAGATCCGCGACGCGCTCGAAGAGGCTGTCGCGGGGCTCGACCGGCGTTATGGCGAGCTAAAGCGTGCCGCGTGTCAGCGTCTTGGCAGCCTCTATAGCGAAGAGGACTACCCGGCGACGCTTCGGGACCTCTTCGCCATAAGCTGGGATTTTCCCAGCCTGGAGGCCCCCGCGTATCTGGCCCAACTTAATCCTCAGCTCTACGAGGAGGAGTGCCGCCGGGTCCACGAGCGGTTCGACGAGGCCGTTCGGCTGGCCGAAGAGACGTTCACCAGCGAACTGACCCGATTGGTCAGCCATCTAACCGAGCGGCTCTCGGGGCAGGAGGACGGCAAGCCCAAGATCTTTCGTGACTCGGCCGTCGAGAACCTCACCGAGTTCTTCGCCCGGTTCCGTCACCTGAACGTCCGTTCGAGCGAACAGCTCGACCGGTTGGTGGCCGACGCCCAGCGGATCATTCGCGGGATTGCACCGCAGGAGTTGCGAGACAACGCCAGCCTGCGTCAGCACGTCGCCACGGAGATGTCGCGGGTCGAAAGCGTGCTTGATGGCCTCTTGGTCGATCGGCCCCGGCGGAACATCCTTCGTCGCCCCAGGTAATCGAGGAGGTGTTTTATGCAGCTAGTTGTCGAGCCACGCGGGGTGGTCCGGTGCCTCTACGAGGAAATGATCGAACTGCAGGCCCTGGGCAGCCCCGTTATTTCTCGTGCCTCCCAGGTCGAGCCGGACGAGCAGGGACGTTGGTGGGCCGACTTGGCCCCCGTGGGCGGTCCGGTGCTGGGGCCCTTTGATCGGCGTAGCGAGGCCCTCCTCGCCGAACGCCAGTGGCTTGAAGGGCACTGGATTGCCAAGCCGACGTGACGGAATAGGGCGCTTCGGGCTGCGAAGCCGAGCACTTCCGTCCCCGGCCCTTCTCTCTTTGTTCGTAGCGAATCGTCGTTCCACCACCGGAGTCCCAAGGATCCGGTGGTGGTTTTGTTTTCTGGAAACCCGTTTCTCGTTTTGCATATCAGGAGTCCTTCCATGCCCCAATCCGATCTGAACCGTGCCGTCGCCCGGGCCACCGGTGAATCCCTCGCGATGATCGCCCGCATGGGCTTCGTTCCCCTGACGCCCTCGCCCGTCGAACGGGAGCCCCTCGTGGTCGACTGGGATGAGTTGGATTCTGGGCGCACAAGCTATCTGCCCCAGCGCTTGCGCCGACGCCGAGCGTCCGCCTGATCCTTGCGGGGCCGGTGCCTCGCGTGGCAGCCGTTCCAGACGGATGTCCCTACCTTGGTCCTCGCTTGCAGGGCAAAACCAAGACGCGTCCGTTCGCCCGAGCCCCGCGGACTTGTGGAACCGGACGAACACCAACCAGGCGGCCCTCGGTCGCCTGGTTGGTGTCTCGATGCGGCATCTCTCACCCAGTCCGGTTTCCCGGGAACTGGGTGGTTGCGTCTCTTCTTTCAACCCCATGGAGATTTCCCTCATGATCCATCGCGATCCCGTTCCACGTCGCCGGTTTGGGCCGTTTCTACGCGGCCTCCAGACCTTGAGGAACGCTTGGCGAAGCGAAGCCAACCCGATCGTCATCCCACCCGAGCCACAACTTCTTGTTGTCGTGGAAGGAACGCACGACATCGAATTCTTGCGACGCATTAGCGTCATCGTCCATGCCGCCGAGCCGAGTCTGCCCGACCTTGCCGACCTCGAGCGGCGAGGGAAGGTGCTGTTCGTCCCCTTCGGCGGCGGCGACTCCCTGTCCTGGACGCTCCGCTTGGCCGGGCTCAACCGCCGGGAGTTCCATCTCTACGACCGAGACGTGCCACCGGCAACGGAAGCCCGCCTACGGGCGGCGGCGTTGGTCAATGGCCGGCCTGGATGCCACGCCGTGGTGACCAACAAGCGGAGCCTGGAAAACTACCTCGACTCGCGCGCCGTGTTCGAGGCCAGCGGCCTGGAGGTGGCCTTTTCCGATGACGACCACGTCGCGGACCTGGTCGCCCGTGCTGCCTATGCGCACCAGGTGCCGCCAATGCCTTGGGATGAACTGCCAGCGCGCAGTCGCAAACGGCGCCGCGACAAAGTCAAAAAGTGGCTCAACACGAAGGCCGTGGATCGGATGACGCCGGAGCGACTGCACCCGCGCGACCCGGACGGCGAGATTCGCTCCTGGCTTGAGAGGATCGCCACGCTAGCCAGCGGCGACATGTAGCGGGTGGGGACTCGCCGGTTCGACCGGTAGCCAAGCTCATCGGACTGTTCTTCCACAAGCCCATTCACTTCTGCCCTTCCAGGAGCGATTCCGTGAATCCCATTTCCCGTCATTGGGCGTCTGCCTTGCGAGCCGTGCTTCGCCAAGCAAAGTTCGTGCCCTGTGGTCTCATTCATCGCGGGCCGCGCGGCGCTCCGCGCCAACGCAAATCTTGCCCACGTTACCGTCGCCGGCGACGCCGTCGGCGAAGACATGGGCAAGAAGGGAAAGTCCGTTCCTCGCGTGCCGAACGGACCGTCCCCGCCGACGAAAGCCTCGCTACGTCCCACATCCCGTTCCTAGGCGAAAGGAACCCAATCGTGACCGAAACAAGACCCAGAAAGCCTCGCAGTCAGGCCGAGGTGCTCCAACACCTGCCGTGCCTCGTGGCGCACCTGATCGCCCAGAGCCTGGGCTACTTCACCCCGGAGGCGGCCGCCAACGCGATCGCCTCCTATTCACGAGGCGAAGCGTTCTTCTGCGAATGGTACTTCGACTGGGCCCATAAGCGATGCTCTGGTACGAGGTGCGTCGATCTGCGCGACACGGTGCGCGAGGTGGGCAGGTTGGCCCTCCAAAGCGCGGTGCAACAGCGCAGGCATCACCGAGGCCCGATGAACAAGTTCCAACAGGCCCTCGCGCTGGTGCGGCACGTTCGCCAAGGCAGCCATGGGCCGCTCTACGCCTCGTGGTTCTGATCCCTGGCTCCTTGCCCTCAAACAGTGCCACGGTGACGGCGAATCCTTGGCTGGCTCGTCACCGACGTCGGCACAGTCCCTCCGCCCCCCTCCTGGCAACGATGGTTTTCCACACGGGGTTGACGCTTCCATGAACGTTTTGAGGACATCACCATGCAATTCTCGATCATCTATTCGGTCGATTGTCCCGCGGACCAGGATATCGACCGATTTGCTCCCCCTGAGGTTGAGAAGCTCTGGGAGCAGACCGAAGGCGACGCGCAGTACGAATATGGCTACCTCGAAGGTCGCTGGCTCAAAGGACACCACCGCCAGTGGTGTGCCCTTTTAAGCCGCAAGCAGTTCGACGCATTTATCGCCCGTCTGGGGCTCGTCGCGGAACACACCGAGACGATGGGCAGCCTCGGGGCTCCTGGCTTCGGCCTTGGCTGGGCTCCCGCCCTTGCATTCTCGGGCGAGGATCCCGATGCGATTCAGTGTGCCTACGTCACGCCGATTCCTGAGATCCGCAAAGAGGCGTGGGACGATGATGATTGGCGACGCGTGAAAGCCGCCGTCTTGACCGTCTATGGTAAAGAGGCTTTGTCTTAAGCCCCGCTTGGACGCGCAGAGCTGTTTGCGTCACAGGGCACCGAATCGACCACCGGAAAGGAGGAAGACCGCGTGTACACCCAGTTCCTTGCTTTGGCGTACCGGAAAGCCAACGTCGGTCAGCGGAGTTTGTCCCGTGGCAACCAGCCACCACCTGTCCGAAAGGATGCTCCAAGGAGCGATCGGCATCCCTGGCTTCGAACCTTGGTTTCCACACAAGATCCCCAACGAGGGGAGAGTACATCACAATGCTACCGAACCACCGCACCCTGAAATTTCCGCTCGGCCAGATCCTGGCCACTCCCGGTGCCCTCAGGGCCTTGCAGGAGAGCGGACAGTCGCCCCAATTCTTCCTCGCTCGTCACGTCCGTGGGGACTGGGGCGAACTCGGCGACGAGGACAAGACACGCAACGATCAGGCCCTGGTGGACGGGAGTCGGCTCCTGTCGGCCTACCGCACCCTAAAAGGCGTCAAGCTCTGGATCATCACCGAAGCGGCCGACGACGACGGTCACCGGTCGGCCACAACGTGTCTTTTGCCCGAGGAGTATTGAATCCGCACGGAAACGGGCTCCGCTTCCAGGAAGCGTAGGGATCGGCGAGCGACGCTCTCTGGGTAATTCAAGACGGTCCGCGGTGTCTTGGTTGAGCGTACAACCAAGACTGCCTCACAGCCTCGCGTTTGGTGCCCTAGAAAGGGACCCAGGCATCCGCATCGCTGCTCCATCCAAAGATGCGTTCGATCTGGCGGCAGCCGTGTGAATCGGCGGCGCCATCGCTGTAGGCGACATCCGCTTGAAAGGTCGCCAGCCGCATTCGCCTCTTTCCTAGCCGGGGGTTCCACCGCGTCACGCTCATCGCCAACGATAAGCGTCGACACGGTGGGCCCCTCGCACGGACCATCCTTCCAAGGCATCTTGACCCTTTTCTTAGCTATCCGGGAAAGTGCGACACCGCTTCCTAGCGCGACAGGAAAGGCTACTCAGCCCGCGCCGACATGGGATAGAACGGATCACTCCCGGGGTTGTTCACGTTCGGAATCTCCTTCAGTGCTTGAACCGCCGGCCGGTCATTTTTCCCTGGGAATCTTGAGCGAGCAGCCCGCGTCCGCCACAGGCTTGACCAGAAACCCTTTGAAAACAACGACTCCATTACCGGGATTCCGGAGGCCATCGATGATTGACATCGCAATCTGCTGCGGATTCGTAGTTCCCCAATAGTTGCCTTGGCAGTAATAGTCCTGTGGTGTTTTCACCTCGATCACTGGCCCGCGATGGTTCACAAGGTTCGAACTCTTTACGACGACATGACCCTCGTAGAGGCTGGACTTGATGCCAATTGTATTGTTAGCAAGGAGACAGGACGTGAGCGTCACGCTGCCATAATACGCCAAGTTGATCCCGATGCCGCCGTTGTTGGCAATCGTGCAGTGGTCCAGTTCCACGTGGCTTAAATGAAACGTGATCCCATCTGTGACGCTACTGGCGATCAGGCAGTTGTGAAACCGAATCAAGGGCTTGTTGTTTCGCTTCGTCTCGACACCCACCTTGTTCTGCAGAAACAGGCATTCCTTGATTTCAACCTCGACACCCTCGTCGATATGCAATCCGCGATTGGCCCCCCGCACGTCGAATCGTTCCAAGACCTGCTTGCTCTCGCGTTCCAAGGAGAGCTTGTCCCATCCACCCTGCGGTAATGCGGGGCGAAACCGCACGAATCCTTCTCCTTCCCCGTAGGAACTCAAGGGGCCGCGGGCCAGGATCGCCGCCCCGGGGGCGGCGAGGATCGTGGTGCCGCGTTCGATGGAGAGGGCCCCGTGGGACGTAATTGTGACACGTCCCATGAGTTTGTAGGGACCGCCCTGGCGGGGAAGGCGAAGCTCCTGGTCGATCGTCTCAGGGATCACCTTGCCCGGCATCTTCGCAGGCGTGCGTTCCCGGCCCGTTGGGTCGGTATCGGCGAGATGCCCTGGGGCCTTCTCGCGCTGGCCGGGGCCGCCGTCATCGTTGGGCATGCCGGGTTCTTCGCTTCCAGCGACGAACTCCGCCAGACGCTTCTCGACCCGTGTCTTCGTCAGGCCCGTTAGCCCGGGCAAGGCTTGGTCGTACCAGTAGCCGGCGCGCCGAAGGAGTCCCTTTCGGCTTTCTCCCCTCGCCCCTTGGCTCTGCTCCCACCAGGCATCGGCCAGCTTGACTTGGCCCTCCGAATCCTTCGGCGGCACTGACAATTCCTCCTCGGCGAGGGCCTTGAGGACCGGATCGCTCCCCTTGGCCAAATGGAAGAGGCCCTGTGGCCAGTTCCATTTGACCAAGCAGTACCAGCGGCCCAAGGCGAGATGGGCTGCCGCATCGGCAGTGCTCGTCTTCAAGGTGACCTGAGCCTCCTGGGCCTCCTCCCACTGCTCCAGAAGCTCTTGGACCTGCGCGCGACGGTCGTGAATCCGCTTGCGGTGGGATCGGCCTTGGGGCTTTTGGCACAAGCGTTGGGCCGTGTTGAGAAGCTCCAGGGCCAACGCATACCGGTCCTCGGTCAGGGCAGAATCGACGACCCCGTCCACGTTCTCCAAAAATGACGGAACCCGCGCCGGCTCGCTGCCGCTGGCAGCGAACCGGGTCAGAACCTTCTCTTTGACCGAGAGAACATCGACAGCAAAATCGGCCCCGATCAGGTCGACCGCCTGGAGCATGAGTGCCGCATCGCCCCCTTCGCTGGCGAGTTCCATCGCCCGGCGCAAGAGGACGAACCGTTCGTCCAGGTGATCTTGGGAGATCTTGGCCCGCTTGACCAGTTCCCGAGTGAGGCGGCACTTCTCTTCACTCGAGTTCGCCTCGCTGAGCCGGTAGACTTCCTCCAACTCCGCGAGGATCTTCGCTTGGATGTCCTCAGCGGGGAGCGGCGTCTTGTGGGGCGATCTTGCTGCTGGTGGTGGGTCTGGTTTTGGCTTCTTCATTCCCGCGACGCTTTGAGGCTCGCTTGCTGCCGGACTTGGCGGGGCGGTGGGAGCCGGCAGGGGTTTGGACGCTGCGTTTTTGACGGTGTGCTGGACCTGCGGGGAACGGAGGGCTTGAGACTTGCTGGCCTCCGTCGTCGGTATCACCGGAGCCGTAGTCGGCGAGATGGCCTTCGGTTCTCGACGGGATTTAGGAGAGCGAGCCGGGGACGGTTCGGGATCGGACTGCAGGAGGACTGGGGAGACCAATCGAGTGGATTGCGGAGGGAAAGTTGGCTCATTCGAGCCAGCCTGGGCGACGGTCCTCGGCGAGGTTGGTCCGTGTGTGGAGTTCTGTAGCCAGACGAGACCGCCAGCCACAAGCAGAACGCCAGCGATGAGTATGTGAATCACAATCGCGGTGGGCTTGGAGTTGGCTCGCTTGCCCTCCAAAGACGTCCAAACGTCGCCAGGGCGGACGTCCAAGGGCGAGAAGTCGGCCAGATCCGGGCCCACATCGTTCCCGCTGCTTTGTCGTCGGGCAGGATCCTTGCCGACATCCCGATCGCGGCGGAGGATCGTATCGTAGGCGGCTTTCTTCTCCCCATTCAAGAGACAGATCCTGGCTGCTGCGACCTGATTCAGTAGCGTCTGCGACCATTCTGCATGGGGACCCGTTTGGAATGTCCGCAAATGGGCCATCTGCCGGTCGGCTGCCATCTCGATGACAACGGGATCGTTTTCGAAAGGCTGGAGCCCCAACAGCCGGTAATGGTTGGGCGGCTGTTCATTGGGCGGGATGCCCAACCAACGGTGATAGGGATCAAAGGGTTGGTTCATCGTGCTCCTCCTCGGTCGTTAGGATCGTTTGGCGGCCGTCCTCGCCTCCCAGCGAAATCAGTTCGTTGTCGATAGAGCCGTCGATGCGTCTTAATGCACTTCTGAATTGGCATCTCGCAACGATGCCTCGCGATTCGAGACCTCCGGGAAGCCTATTCGTCACTTCGCTGAAACGCTCCGCCCTCGATCGATCGATAGTGCTCCGTAAGGCCCTTCTCCGTCTTCTGGTCCTGTTTTGGCATTTGCTCATACCACCCGTACTCCAAGAGCCCGCTCCGAAAGCGGCACTGAGCGATTTCGCCAGAGGGGCCGTCTTCGGCGAACTGCAACCAAGTACGGCCATCGGACTGGCGCTCAGTCACCGAGAAGGAACGCACCAAGGTGCGATCGCCGGTAAGCAGGGTGACCGTGTTGCCCTTGAAGACGAGGATTTTGGGCTCGCGATCGACAAACGTCGAGAGATACTCCTGATACTGCTCGTCCGTGATCTTGTCGAACCACTCACGCGGTGTCGGGACCTCGACCCACGTCCCC
This sequence comes from Thermoguttaceae bacterium, assembly GCA_039680305.1. Taxonomy (GTDB): domain Bacteria; phylum Planctomycetota; class Planctomycetia; order Pirellulales; family Thermoguttaceae; genus JBDKTH01. The sequence continues at coordinate 17,449 of JBDKTH010000436.1, forward strand.
TGCAACTTGCTCAGATCGGAGGTCCCGCCACAGCCACCGAGGAGAGCCAAGAGCAAGCACAACACGCTAAACCGTCGCATGGAAGGCTCCATGGGTAGGCTAGAACTGCATCGTTTCGATAACATAGTAAGCCCTGACCCGGGCAAACTCGCCGGCAGAAAGCTCGCGCTTTCCCGAGCTATCCGACAAGCTTGGCCAGGGATCGCGGACCATCACCCGCTGGATTTGCGGGCCCCGTTCGGTCATCTCGTAGATGACGGCGGTTACGACGACGGCGTGGCCCACCTCACCCTCGGGGTTCTCGTAGCCAACAATCACCGGCGTGCCGGTCTCCAATTGCCGCTTGAGAATCGCAAACGGGGGAGGGCCAAGGCCGACGGTCCCGGCGACCTGGAGCCGTTGCCCCTGGCCGTTCAGCGTCCAGCCGTTGAGGCTGGCCAGGATCTCCTCGGGAGAGCCGGGACGGTCGACGATCCGGCCAAAGGCGTTCTGGACGATTTCCTCTTGGCTGACCGCGATCCCCTTGGCCGACAGCGCCATCTGGATGCTGGCGGCCCAGCACCAGTTAGACTCTTGCTGCTGAGCCGCGTGGTAGTTCATCTTGGCCGTCTTAAGTCCCACGACTCCCACCCGTGTCGCAGGCCCCGACTCCCCGGCAGGTCTCTGGCAGCCCTCACACAGGCAGGCGAGAAGGACCAATGGAAGAAGGAGCATCTTCCAGGATCGGTACGCCCAAATCGCTTGCGTCATGTCCATCGCCCCAAGCCCTCCTCCGACGCGTCGTCGCCGATCTGGTTTAGCCGTACTGCGACATGAGCCGCTCGATCTCCTCGTTCTTCCCGGTCGCAGTCACCAAACGCTCTTCGAGGTTCTCGCGTTCGTAGGAATCCAGCGAAGGATCCTGCAGCCTGGCCTGGCAGGCTTCAATCTCCCCATGGTTGCGCTGCCACTGATTTAGGAGGCGGGCATAGACGACCGACGGGAGCTTCGGCCGCAGTCCGAGAAGCCGCTGGCCAAGCTTCTGGGACTGGGCCAGCGACTCGGCCGAGCGCAGGGCCGTAGCCGGCGCGACGGAACGGAGGGACCGTAGGGGGGCCTGGGGCTTCCGGGCGGCGATCTGGCGTTTCGCCGGAGAGGCGGGTTTCGGCAGCACTTTGGCCACCGGGCCGGCGGCGTGCTCCTCCAGTTTCTTCACCACGGTCGGAACCGGCTTCGGCTTCAACGGCCGGACGGTTGGCGAGGCAGGGCACTTCTGGAGCCATTTGCCGATCACTCGGCCGGCCTGGCCCACCTTGCTACAACCTGACGGGACGATAAGAAGGGTCAGTAACAGCACAAGACTAGTCTCGCGGTTCATTGTTTCTCCTCTTTCTGTCCAAGAGCCGCAGTTGGCGGAGGCCTATTGGTGATCGGCCGGTTGGGGCTCCTGGAGCTTCTGCTGGTTTTGCACGAGCGTGATCGGTCCGCTGATCGTGGTGCGGACCGTCGTCCCCACCTCAACGACGTCCTCCTCCAGTTTCATCACCCCCTCGCCGTTGGTTTGGTCGCAAAAGGACACGAGCGATCGATGCGTGGTCAGGTGGGCTGAGACGGAGATCCGTGTTTCACTCCCCGCCTCATCCAGCATCGTTCCTGTGGCCATAAGGTGAGAGCGGATCACTGCACAGGGCTCTCCGTCACGCTTCGAAACGCTTTCCAACTGGCAAGTCATGCTGCCGCTGGGATGGTGGATTCCCGCCCCCAGAGCCCTCTGCAGGGCCGCGCCTTGGACCGTCCACGACTCGCCGATCGTTACCGGATCGGTCGGCAGAGAGGTCTCGTCGAGGGGGTCGGCATATTCGGCAAGCTCCTTCGCCTGGGCGGGCGTTGGCTCCTTGCCGAAGAGTCTCTTCTGCCACTGGCCGTCCACCCGCTCGAACACGACCGTCTCGGCCTGAAGAATCCCTGGTTCCGTGCTTTCCTGGAGTTTTCCGTCGGGCCCCTCAACGGTCATTGCGGTCTGGTCGATCACGTGGCAGACCGTCAGCTTGGTCGCTTGTCCACGCCGGTCCACGGCGAGGATGTGGGTCTCGCGGACCTGGTGCGTCTCCGAAGCCACCTTGCCCTCGGTGGCGTTGTCCTGCACCGAGAGAAGAATCCGGCCCTTGGGCATCGAAAAGCGGAGTTCCTCGCGAAGGACGTCTCCGGCCTTGTACGTGGCCTGAAGCTCGTAGGTCTGCTTCCCGCAACCGGCCAGCGGAAGGAAGAGGTTTAACCCCCAAAGGATCGCAATCAGACGTCCCGATCGCTGCCACATTTCCGATACCCCCTTTCCTTGGTGCCAGCCAGAAAAGAGACGCCAAGACTGCACGCCCCGGAGTCCGCTTTCCGCCGTACCGCCTCAAAGTTGCCTGCGTGTTCCTGTTTGCCGGCCAAGTCATTCAACTCAGCGCTCACGGACGCCCATTCCAAGGCCAGTCAGCGTTGCTGAGCTTTGGATTTACTGGACGAGCCGGCCAGCTTCCGGCCCCCTCTTGCATGTTATGGCATTGTAGACGATCCTCTGTCGATACATCATCTGTAGAATAATCGTCTTCGCTAGGGCACGCTAGCCCCATGGCGAAGAAAATCGAACTAGCCTTTGGGGAAGCCGTCCGCCGCAGGCGTCAGCAACTGGGCCTGTCCCAGGAAGCCTATGCCGACAAAGCCGGCATTCATCGCACGTATGTCAGCGCGATTGAGCTTGGCAAAGTGCAAGTGAGCATTGGAATTGCGCACAAACTCGCCGTCGCTTTGGAGGTGCCGCTAAGCAGACTCTGGAGCGATGTGGAACGCGTGATGGCGAAGGGGGATCCGTAGGCAAACACCGCTCACCCCGGGCCTCCGTCAGACTTTGTCCGTGGACGGGATACCTCGCCACTTCTTTGAGACATCGGGGGGGACCGAGAGATTGAGGGGAGGAAGCAATGCGACCCCCTCCATTTGAGGGTAATCGCGGGCATTGGGGCCAATCATGAGGCAGCAGCTTGGCGTGAATGCTGTTCGGGACTGGGCTCGGCGACGTGCATGCCCCGCTCCACGAAAGACGCGAGGAGCAGTTCGTGGAGAAGTGTGAAGGGCGGACAGAAAGCGTAGCGCCGGGCGGTCGAGAAACGTAACGCCCGATACCTACTCTACCCTCCGCCAGAGGGTCCGTCTAGCCATGTCTCTCCTGCCCTTCCTGCCCGGCGCCATCGTGGCCTTCCTCCCGCTTCCCACCGCGAGGCCTCGGATTGGGGAGCATCGAATGGCTCCCTTCGTACTCGCCGCAGCTCCATCCTCACTAGCACTGCTGACGGTCTTCAGGCCGTTCAGCAGCCGGGTGCGAGCCTGATTCAAGCGTTGGTGTTCGCTGGCCAGGAGGTCCACCACAGATTGCTTTTTCGGATCGTTCTGCCAGAGGCAAGACTTCAGCCACGATCACTTGGATGGCGTTGGCGTTCTAGCGCCATGCCGTAATGGTACGGCGGCAAGTTCACTATTCCCGGAGCTAAAAGCCAAAAGCCCGCCTTGATGGCCCAGTCGCAGCACTGTTCCGGGCGGGGACGAATCTCCATCGACGGGCCGCGCGGCGTGGAGGGATCGTAGTTCCAGTGAATGATGCCCAAACGCCCGCCTGGAGCCAAGACACGGTACGACTCACGCAGCAGCCGTTCTGGCTGTTCGGCATGGAGGATGTTGAACAGCATTACGTAGTCCACGCTGGCCGGTGGAAGCCCCGCCCCATCCGAGACGAAATCCCGCAGGCAGATCCGCACGTTCCGCAAACCCTCCGCCTCGGTCTTGGACCGCGTGACGGCCACCATGTCAGGTTCGATGTCGAGGGCATGGACCGTCCCTCGCACGACCCTCGCAGCGGGAATCGTGAAGGTGCCGTAGCCACAACCGAACTCCACAACGTCCCGGCACGATGGAGTCAGTTTGAGTGATCGCAGGATCGCCTCGGCATCGAAGAATTGGCTCCACATCTCTTCTTCGGGCATGCCGCTTTCACGGGTCTTCATGATGTCATTCCTCCATGCTACCTGCTGCCCGCATGGCGTGCGAGAATGCCTCGAAGCAGCAGCTCAGGATTCGCTGATGGATGTCAGCCGGCCCCTTATCGAAGTCATTCGCCGTCGTGGCGAATGTGTTCGTCACATGGAGCAAAGACGCAATCTTCGCCCCGCTCACCTGCGATAACGCCATGAGGGCAGCCGCCTCCATTTCCACGGTCAAAACGCCTTCAGCCCGGTGATGCTCGATCTGCGATCGCGTCTCGCGGTATGGCGCATCGGTTGTCCAGGTCGGCCCCCGGTGGACGGGCAGGCCGCACTGCGCGGCGTGTCGGGCGAGGATCGCCCCCAGACTCCCGCTCGCCTCCACCCAACTGGCCGGAGGAAGATAGTGGTACGACGTGCCTTCGTCGCGCAAGGCTCGGTCAGGCACCACCAGACACGGCAGCCGGAGCCAATCGGCCACTGCGCCCGAGGAACTGTAGCCGATGAGATACCTGCATCCGCACGCAATCAGTTGTTCCGCGACGAGGACGGCGAATGGGGCACCAACCGTCCCGGCGATCAGCCCCATACAGAATCCGTTTTGCTCCAGTCGCAGAAGTGTCGTATGGAAGCACGGCCAGACAGGAGACGGCGTGGCACCAAACCACTCGACCGCGACGGGGGCCAACTCGCCGTCGAAATCCAGCACGCAACACGAAGGCAGGCTCCCCCGCTCCTTGCCCATCATCTCCGAGGCCCTTGCCAGAAGGTTTTCCGGCCGGAAGACGGCGGCTTCGCCCAAGCGGTGCTTCAACAGGGGGACGTTTTCTGAACTCATTGGTGCATTGGATGATGAACAGACAAAATTGCAGCGGACTTGTGTCTCAGTGCGTGTAGTCGAGGATGGGAATATCCGGTCCGACCCGCCTTCGCACCGCCTCGACCAGTACTTGCGCATGAGGGCATGCAAACCCGATTGGCGTTCCCTTGACGATACACGAGGCGAGGGCGATTGCCTGTGCGCCTCGCTCCACCATCATCTTCGCACGCGCCGCCGCCCGCTTTCCGGGGCAGCCCCCACAGGACACGAACCCGACGATTTCGACCGCACCAGTGGTTTCAAATGCGGCCATCCCCTCTCGTGCGACCTTGAAATCCGTTGTGCCGGGACACATGTCTTCGGTCTGCTGGCACCGAATGATGGCTACTCTTAGCATGCAATTCTCCTTCCTTCGCTTTACCCAAATTCAATCAAGGTGACACCTCAGCGGTTATGATCGGCAACCATTCGCCTCTCTTCATCGCCGAAGAGCTGTTGTTCTATCAATCGCGCCCCGAGTCCGCGCACGGCCTTGATGAGCAAGTCAAAATCGGCACGGCGGCTGCGGTGGTTGGTGACGGCAACACGGATCGCAAAGTGGCCTCGAATTCTCGTGCCAGAAGTCACGGCAGTGCCGCTCTCCTGGAGTTGGCACAGTATCTCGTGGTTCAGTGCGTCGAGAACCTCCTCGTCGTATCCTGCCGGCCGGAACCGGAAACAAACGATGTTGAGCGAGACGGGAGCAAGACACTCCATGTCGGCCGATTGTTCAATGACGCTCGCCAAATAGCGGGCCTGCTGGATGTTTTGCTCGATGAGCCGTCCGTAAGTGGCAACGCCGTGAACTTTGAATGACATCCAGACCTTCAGCGCCTTGAAGCTGCGCGAAAGATCGAGTCCGAGATCGGCGAAGACCATCGGCTCGGCGAGAATGCCCCGATTGGCCGCCGTCAGGTAAGCCGGTGCAACGGCGAAGGTCTGGCGATGGCATTCCGGCTTGCGAACCAACGCGCATCCGACCTCAAAGGGCAGGTACAGCCACTTGTGGAGATCGACGCCAAGCGAATCGGCCAACTCCAGGCCGCGGACGAGCTCGCGCGAGGTCTGGCTGATGGCCGCCCATGCACCGAACGCGCCGTCCACGTGAAACCACAAGTCCTTTTCGCGGCAGATCTCTGCCAGGGCCCGGAGATCGTCGAAGGCCCCCGTATTTACCGTGCCGGCGTTCCCGATGATGCAGATGGGCCGGAATCCCAGCGAACGGTCCTCGTCGATCGCGGCGCGAAGCGCAGCGAGGTCGATCCTGAAGTCTTCACCTACCGGGACTCGGCGCAAGGCCCGGTTGCCCAGGCCCAGAAGTTCCACCGCCCTCTGCGCCCAGCTATGCGTCTCCGTTGAGCCGTAGACGACAAGCCGGCAATAGGCAGGCTCTTGGAGTCCATCGCGCCGGACATCGAATCCAGCCTTCACGTTGCGTGCAACGGCTAAGCCGATCAGGTTTCCCACGGACGCCCCGCTTACGAGCAAACCGCTGCTTTGCTCGGGGAGGCCCAGAAGCTCCGCGAGCCACTCGATCACTTGGCGCTCGACAACCGGGGCGGCTTGGTCGTAGCCGGCACCATGCGCGTTCATGCCGGAGGCGAGCATGTCGGCCAACATGCCGATCGTCGTGCCGGTGCCCATCACCCAGCCCCAGAAGCGAGGGTGCGTATTCCCGGTGGGGTAGGGAAGGATCGCCTGCTTGAACTCTTCGTAGACATCCCGGGCATCCGTCGGCTCAAACGGCACGGGCGCGCGGAGACGCTGTTTGGTCGCTTCGGGCATCGGCTGCCAGACGGCGCGATCGCGCACGGTCGCAATGCTGTCGAACATGTCGTCGAGCATCTGGTGGCCAAGCGTGCGAAGGGTGTTCCAGTCTTCCGGGTCCAGCGTCTCCTCGCCCGGCGGGGCGCCGTCGCACCGCAGATCATTCCACTCCTCCCGGCTTCGGGATGCCGTGCCGCCAATGTGATCCATGCTCAAGCTCCCTCGATCCATACCCGAGGTCACGCCAGGCCCTCTTGCACAGGATATGCGAATATTCTAATATGATGATACTCGGGATGCTTCCGGCAGACAAGCGGAATAAGCCCTGCTTGCCGATCGTATTCTCGCCCTGACAAGACTTGGGTTTGACCGAGGTGTGCTATGAAACTCGGAATTGTGCTCTCCCCCATGGAACCAGAGACGATATTCAACGCCTTGCGTTTGGGAAACTGCGCCACTCGCAAGGATCGGAACTCTGCCCGCTATCGACAATGAAGGACTTGTACGAAATCGTGCGCGACTGCGACCGGGTTGTTACGTTCTGACGATCACCGCGGCTTCACTGCGTAAATTCCCACCGGGGCTGCGTACTCGTTGACGCCCTACCGGCGAAACATATCGGCCAGACGCTTCTACGGGCTTGCCTTGAGAGGTTGTGAAGAGCGACAATCAGTCGTCGCCGCAATGGAAGGCGCATCGCCCGCTGGGGGCAGCAACTCGACTGGTTTTCAAGTTTGGCGTAGCCATTCAAGTCAGCCGCCGGCCCCACGACAAGGACGGCGAGCGTCGCCCGCACGAAGCTCCACGGACAAAAAGCGTTCTCACCGAACGATCGTGGTCAGCGACTCCACCACACGTTCTACTTCAGCCAAGGTCGTCGTCCGACCTAGGCTGAAGCGAATGGCGCCAAGCCCCACCCGTTCATCGACCCCCATTGCCCTGAGGACCGGACTCATTTCGGCCTGTCCTGCGTGACAGGCAGAGCCCGTGGATGCCGCCACGCCCTCCAGTCGCGAGAGCACCTCCTCGCCGTGGCAACCCGGAAAACTGACGTTCAGCGTGTTCGGAAGCCGCTCGGCCGGATGGCCGTTGAGTACCACCCGGTCCCCAAAACGCTCGCGCAGGAGTCGCCAGAACTGCTCGGTGAGGTCGCCGACCCGATCATCATGCACCCAGTGCTGAGCAACATGACACGCCGCCCCAAGGCCAACGATCAACAACGCGCTTTCCGTGCCAGGCCGCCGGCCGGCCTCCTGTGGGCCTCCGTGCAGCAAGGGCTCCAAGGCCACCCCCTCGCGCACGTAGATCGCTCCCACGCCTTTCGGCGAGTACAGCTTGTGGCCCGCAATGCTCAGCAGGTCCACTCCTAGCGTTTCGACATCGACGGGAATCTTGCCGATCGTCTGCGCGGCGTCCGTGTGAGACAGCACGTCCCGCTCCCGGGCAATCTCCGCTATCTCGGCAATCGGCTCCAGCGTCCCCACCTCATTGTTCGCGTGCATCACCGAGATCAGGACCGTCTCAGAGCGGATCACGCGGCGAACGTCGTCGGGGTCAATCCGTCCATAGCGATCCACGGGCAAATAGGTAACCTCCGCTCCGAGCCGCTCCAAGAATCGGCACGGCTCCAAGATGGCCGGGTGCTCGATCTGCGTCGTGATGAAATGGGGACGGTCGATTCGGGCTTTGGCGGAGTAGAACGCGCCCAAAAGCGCGGAGTTGTTCGACTCGGTGCCACCCGACGTGAAAACCACCTCGGTGGGATCACATCCGACGAGCATGGCCAGTTTCAACCGGGCCGCCTCCACGGCGTCATGCGCTGCGGCACCCGCCCAATGCGTGCTGGATGGATTGCCGAACTTATCCGTGAGATACGGCGTCATGGCGGCCACCACCTCCGGAGCCAGCGGAGTGGAGGCGTTGAAGTCGAGGTAGATGCGGCCTGTGCTTTGCCCTGCTCGACGAGAATCACCTGCATCGATTCCCGGCAGAAGGCGCCCCCGTCCTACGACAGTGTTCCTGTCACTCGCCATTCCAGTGGTAAACTTGTCGTGAACCTACTCTACTGGGTGAGCCAAGGTTCGACCGGCACGTTCCTTCTCCATCTTGATTTGTTGCGTCGTCCGCTTGATGGCCGGTTCGTCTCTGGCCATCAACCGTAGGATGTCCCGCACCAGCTTCGGCCGTGCAAGGTAGTAGCAGCGAAGCCCTCCATCCTGGGCGAAATCGACCATTTTGGCGTTGCGAAGGACCGCCAAGTGCTGCGAGATGTTCGCCTGCTTCGCCGGCAGCAACTCCTCCATGTCCGTCACGCACTTCGTCCCTTCCGCAAGCTCTTGGAGAATCATCAGGCGGATGGGGTGGGCAAACGCCTTCAGCGTTTCCGCAATCAGTGCCGGGTCGAACGTGTCTGCCATGGCGGGTCCCTCATGTCGCATTCGAATGTTAGAATATCCTAATCCGATCTGCCTGCTGGGGCAAGCCCAGCCACCCCGCCGTCGCCGAAGAATGGCCGCCAAATAGACATCCCGCAGTTGGTGTCTAAAGGGCGGAGAGATCCTTTATAATGCTGACTGACAAGTAGATCTTCAGCTTCAAAGGGAGGGGGAGGCATGGAACCGATTGCGCACCTACGGAGGGCTAAGGAGGCGGTCCAAGCGGAAGGGGCTGCGAGGGGCAGACTCCTGACGGCGGGCCAAGAGTTCTGGGAAGCCTTGTTCGACCTTGGAACGTGGCCCCCGGAACTCCAAGAAGTGGCAGACCAGATTACCGGTGCGCTCTTATCCCACGGAACCATTCAGACCACTGTCGACAGCATGGACGAGGCAACGGTTCAAAAGACGCTCCGGCGGCTCACGGACTTCTGTGACAAGGCGGAGTCAATCCTGCGTGGCTGAGAGAAGAAAAAGGCCCTCGCCAATGCCTGCCAGGCGGCCAGGGCCGAGTGCGAGGACGGCCCTTCAGGGCAGGTGATAAAAGCAGCCTGGGGCCAACCGACCAGAGGCTGTCTAGTTGGCCCACCGGCTTCATTCGGAGGTGGTGATCGTGGGCATCATCATGCCAGTGGTAGACGGCAGCGAGAGAACTGTGTGGTTGGTCTACCGATGCATGAAGACTCGGAGATGGCTCCGGCCCTGCCACTGACGGCTCTCAGCCGGCGTCCTTGCCGCATAGCTTTAGAGTATCAGGCCGTTCGTGGCGACATCCCCGCTTGGCAGCGGCTCCCGGTTCAAGCCACTCGCTGAGGCTGAGCAGTTCGAGAAGCGGGCATAGGGGAAATCCCTAACCGGTAAGAGGGACGGCAGTTGTGGGATGTTCTCTTTCTTGGGTATTCTGCAGGAAGACCACTTCGTGATAAGAACGTGCTCTTTTGCCGACTAGATTCGTGTCAGGGATCCCCTCGCACGTTCACGCCATGCCTCGAAGGGACGTACCCTCTTATGAAGACAATGTCTGCAGGGAAAGCGACGCAGACGCCCTCCGTCTCACCATCATCGCGGCCGATCCATAGCACACGGTCCGGAGTCGTCGTGCGTTATGGCGTGGCCCTGGTCGGCGTTGGGCTGGCAGTCGTGGCCCGGATGGCCGTCGATCCGTATCTCCGCGACCACCTCCCCTATAGCACGTTCTTCGTGGCGGTTACGCTGGTGGCCTGGTTCGGCGGCCTGGGGCCAGCCCTGCTCAGCACCGTCCTGGGCTTTCTGGCCGCCCATTGGTTCTTCACGCCGCCTCGCCACACCCCAGAAATCGCGATGGTCCATGATGCGGTGGGGATCGGCAGCTACTTCCTGGTCACCTTGGCCATCAGCCTCGTCTGTCACGCGATGCACCAAGCCCGCCAGCAGGTCCTTGCCCGGCAGGGACAGCTGGAACGGGAGGTTGTTGAGCGATGGCGGGCCGAGGAGGCCCTGCGGGAAAGCGAGCAGCGTGTTCGGCTGAAACTGGAGAATATCCTATCGCCGGAAGCGGACTTGGGCCGCCTCGAACTTGCCGACCTGATCGATGTCCCGGCGGTCCAGTTGCTTGTGGAGCATTTTCACCGGCTCGTCGAGATCCCCATGGGAATCCTCGACCTTGAGGGCAGAGTGCTGGTCGGCGTGGGATGGCAACAGATCTGTACGCAGTATCACCGGGTGCATCCGGAGACCTGTCGGCACTGTCTGGAAAGCGACACGCAACTGTCCGCCGGCGTGCTCCCCGGCGAGTCTCGGCTCTACCAGTGCAAGAACCACCTGTGGGACGTGGCCACGCCGATCCTCGTCGACGGCCAGCATGTCGGCAATTTCTTCGCCGGGCAGTTCTTCTTCGACGACGAGCCGCTCGAGGAGGACCTGTTCCGCGCCCAGGCCCGGCAGTACGGGTTCCCGGAGGCCGAGTATCTCGCGGCGCTCAAGGCCGTTCCCCGGCTCAGCCGGGAGTCCGTCCAGACCGCCATGGCCTTTTTCCTCCGGCTGGCCCACATGCTTTCCCAGCTGGGGCACAGCAACCTCAAGCTGGCCCGCTCGATGGCCCAGCGCGAGGTGGTGCTGGCGTCGCTGCGGAAAAGCCAGGAGACGCTGCACGAGCAGCGCGAGTGGCTGCAGGTGACCCTCACGAGCATCGGGGACGCGGTGCTAGCCACCGACACCGCCGGCCGGATCACCTTCCTCAACCCGGTCGCCGCAAGGCTGACCGGCTGGGAGGAAAAGCAGGCCCTGGGGCAACCGATTGAGCAGGTGTTTCGGACCATCAACGAGAAAAGTCGCCTGCCGGCTGAAAACATCGTCGCCCGCGTGCTCCGCGAAGGAGCGGTCGTCGCCCTGGCCAATCACACGGCCCTGGTGACCCGCGATGGGCGTGAGATCCCCATCGAGGACAGCGCGGCGCCGATCCGCGATCGCGACGGCCGCATCGGCGGGGTGGTGCTGGTGTTCTACGACGTGACCGCGAAACGCCGCGCGCAGGAGGCCCTGCGGGCAAGCCAGACGGACTTGAACCGGGCCCAGGCCGTGGCCCACACGGGAAGCTGGCGATTGGACGTCCACCGCAACGAACTGGTCTGGTCCGACGAGAACTGGCGGATCTTTGGGATGCCCCCGGGAAGCCCCTTGACCTACGAGGCGTTTCTGGCCGCCGTGCATCCGGAGGACCGTGCGTTTGTCGACCAGAAGTGGAAGGCGGCCCTCCGCGGGGAGCCTTACGAGATCGAGCACCGCATCGTTGTGGGGGACACGGTGAAGTGGGTCCGCGAGCGGGCCGAGTTGGAATTCGACCCGCAGGGCGTGTTGCTCGGCGGCTTCGGGACGACCCAGGACATCACGGAGCGAAAGCGGGCGGAGGAGGACCTCCAGGCCGCCCGGGTGGCGTCCGAAGCGGCCAATCAGGCCAAGAGCCAGTTCTTGGCCAGCATGAGCCACGAGCTGCGCACCCCGATGAACGCCATCCACGGGATGACCGACCTGGCCTTGGGCGAGCCACTGCCGGAGCGGGTCCGCGATTACCTCCAGACCGCGCGGGAGTCGGGCGACCTGCTGTTGCACCTGCTGGGCGAAGTGCTCGACCTGTCCCGGATCGAGGCCGGTCGCTTCGAGCTGGAGGCCGCCCCCTTCTCGCCCGGCCAGGCCGTCGAGCAAGTGGTGCGGAGCCTGCAGTTGCGAGCCGACGAGCAGGGCCTGCGGCTGGCCTGCGAGCTGGCCGAGGACCTTCCCAACCTCTTGGTCGGCGACCCCTTGCGGCTGCGGCAGGTGCTGATGAACCTCGTGGGCAACGCGATCAAGTTCACGCCCCAAGGCCAAGTCGTCGTCTGCGTCGGCGTCCAGGAGCGGGCCGCGGAGTCGGTTTCCTTGAAGTTTTCCGTCGCCGACACGGGCATCGGCATCGCCCCGGAGCACCAGCAGCGGATCTTCGCCCCCTTCACCCAGGCCGACGCTTCCACGACCCGGCGCTATGGCGGCTCGGGTCTGGGACTGGCGATCTCAACGAAGCTCGTCGAGCGGATGGGCGGAAACATTTGGCTGGAAAGCCAGCCGGACCAGGGGAGCACCTTCTACTTCACCGTCACCTTGCCCGTGGCCCAGCCGTCGCCCGCCGGATACGAGAGCCAGCTGGCCGGCGGCAACCAGGCTTCCATCGAGCTGTCGACGGCGTCCTCGCGGGTCCTCCGCGTCCTGTTGGCCGAGGACACGCCGGCCAACCAGAAGCTCGTGCGCTACGTGCTGGGCAAGCGCGGGCACACGGTCGTGGTGGCTCAGAACGGCCGGGAGGCCCTGGAGCGGCTGGCGGCCGAGGACTTCGACGTCGTGCTGATGGACGTGCAGATGCCCGAGATGGACGGTTTCCAGGCGACGGCGGGGATTCGGGCGATGGGATCCCCCAGGGCGCAGGTGCCGATCATCGCCATGACGGCGCACGCCATGAAAGGGGACCGAGATCGCTGCCTGGCGGCGGGGATGGACGCCTACCTGAGCAAGCCGGTCAACGGTCACGAGCTGATCATCCTAGTCGAGCGGCTGGCGGGACCGACGACCGGCGAGAACACCTCATTTCCCGTCGCCAGTGCCCAAGTCCACGGCACACAACCGCCGTCGGAGATCGCGCTGCCTCTCTTCAACTTCGACGAGGCGGTGCGCAGATGTTACGGCAAGCGAGAGCTGTTCCAAGAGATGGTGGAGAGCCTGTTCGACGAGGCCGAGCCACTGCTTAACCAGATGCACGCGGCGCTGGCCCGTGGAGACGGGGCGGATCTCGCCGCAGCCGCGCACCGACTCAAGGGCACGGTCGTCTACCTCGCAGCCGGCCCGGCCGCAGACGCCACGCGGCAGGTCGAACAGATCGGCAAGTCGAGCGAGCTGACGGAAGCCGCCCATGCGATTGGTGAGTTGACGCGAGAGCTGGTCGCCCTGAAGGCAGCACTCGCTCCCCACCGCCGTAGCGGAAGCTGATAGGACGACGGCGATGAGGGATGCACCTGCTAGCGAGGATCACGGAGTTCGATTGTTGAGTCGGGACGCAAGTTCAAAGATCTCGATTATCCACCGAGAGATGGAAGACGAGCGGTAGTTGTAAGCCTCACCATATTCGACGACCACCAATATGGGCGGTTGCGATGACTGAATTCGTCGGTCTTGATCTGATCGCGGGCAGCAGCGATAATCACAGGATTTCCCGATGAACCATCCATCGCCAAGATGAAGTAGACGGGAGTGAAGAGGACGAACATCGATGGCCCAGCAGTCAACTCGCTCCGCGAACTATGAGCGTCCAGGGCATGGACCATTGCATCGCCTGCTGGCTTGGAGCGGGACTTTTTCGATTGCGTTGGCTGTCATGCTGGGCGTTCTCGGCGGCATCGGGGCCTTCACCTTCGGCTACGGCCAAGGCAGCAGCTATCTGAGCAATAATCCGCAGGCCTGCGTCAACTGCCATGTGATGCAGGAACATTACAATTCGTGGCAGAATTCCAGCCACCATCATGTGGCGGTCTGCAACGACTGCCATCTGCCGCACGATTTCGTGGGGAAGTGGGCGACCAAGGCGGACAATGGCTTCTTTCACTCCCTGGCCTTTACCCTCGAGAATTTCCACGAGCCGATCCAGATCAAGCCGCGCAACCGGCGCGTGACTCAAAACGCCTGCCTGCACTGTCATCAGGCGACCGTCCACCAGATGCTTCCCGCCACAGGCGAGGGGGAGATGCTTTCGTGCGTCCACTGCCACAGCGACGTGGGCCATGCCCACCGATGATCCCGACGGACCAAGGGCTCGTCGGGACCGCAACCGGTGAATCCCGCAGCCCAGTCAACGGCCTCCGCGACACGAACCAGGAGACAAGAAGGAAACCATGAGCCCCGAACACGCCGATCAGCAAGGGCCTGCTGTTCAGGAAACCACCACGTCGAGCGACACAACCGTAGCGGGCCGCAGTTGGGTGCGCCGCCGCCTGCTCCTGCTCTCGGGCCTGTTGGCGGTGGTGGCGGTGGTGACCTTTGGCGTCACGGCGCTGCTGGTGACCATCTTCGAGCATCGCCAGGAAGCCCGCACCCCGTTCGTTCGACGGGTCGAGGTGGATGAGGTGACCACGGATCCGGCGCCGTGGGGGATCAACTGGCCCTCCCAGTTTGACACGTACCGGCGGACGGTCGACGTCACCCACACGCAGTATGGCGGCTCCAGCGCGATGCCGGCCAGCAAGCTCGAAGAGCAGCCGTGGCTGCGCCGCCTCTATGCCGGCTACGCCTTCAGCCTCGACTACCGCCACGCCCGGGGGCATGCCTACATGCTGTTCGATCAGGAGGTGACGGAGCGCGTGACCAAACGCCCGCAGAGCGGGGCCTGCTTGCACTGCCACGCGTCGGTGATCCCCACCTATCGCCGGCTGGGCCTGGAGGCGCAGGGCAAACCGGCCGACGCCCAGGCGCTGGCGGCCGGGTTCAACTGGCCGGCGGTGATGGAAGGCTTCCGACGGGCCTCGACCATGGACTACGCCACGGCCCACGCGGAACTGCTCAAGACGCCGGACGGCACGCCCGGCGAGAACCGGAAGCTTTTCCCCGGCGGCGCCCCGGTCAAGGCACCGACAGCGGCCAAGCCTGAGGAGGCCTCCAAACCATCCGTTGACCCGCACGGGCACGACCGGCTGGGCGAGGCCCATCCGGTCAGTTGCGTCGACTGTCACGATCCCGAGACGTTGCAGGTCCGCGTGACCCGGCCCGGTTTCGTCTTGGGCATCGCGGCGCTGGCCAAGAGCGACGCCCCCCTTCCGCACCTGCCGAGCATTGAACGATGGCGCCAGGGCGACCGCAAGGAGCCGTACGATCCGAATCAATTGGCCAGCCGCCAGGAGATGCGCAGCTTCGTCTGCGGGCAGTGTCACGTGGAATACTACTGTGCCAACAAGGAAACGCTCTTTTTCCCTTGGAACAAAGGTTTGAAGGTCGAGCAGATTGAAGCGACCTACGACGAGCACCGCTTCCCCGATGGCAGCCCGTTCTACGACTACGTCCACGGCGAGACCGGCGCGTACGTCTACAAGGCCCAGCATCCGGAGTTCGAGCTCTGGAGCCAGGGCGTGCACGCGCGCAGCGGCGTGACTTGCGCCGACTGCCACATGCCCTACGAGCGTCAGGGGGCGATGAAAGTCAGCAGCCATTGGGTCCGCAGCCCCATGCTGAACATCAACAACTCCTGCCAGACCTGCCACAACGTGCCTGAGGCCGAACTGCGCGAAAAGGTCGAGACGATCCAGAACCGTACCGTCGCGATGATCGATCGGGCGGCCGCCGCGATGACCGATATGCTCGACGCGATCCGCGAGGCCCAGGCGGCCGGCGCGACGCCCGAGCAGCTGGAGCCGATCTTTGCACTGCAGAAGAAGGCGATGTGGCGGCTGGATTTCATCAGCAGCGAGAACTCCCGGGGCTTCCACGCCGATCAGGAGGCGGTGCGGATCCTCGGCGAGTCGATCGACTACAGCCGACAGGCCCAATTCCAGGCCGTGCGGCTGCGTGCCCCGGCGGCGCCGCCCGCTAAGCAGCCGGTCGAGCCGGTCCATGGGGTAACGCCTACCGAAAAAGCTCCGCCGCGCCCAGGACCATGACACGCTGGCCAGTGGACCTGCAGCATCAACGCTAGCATGTTTCGGCGCTCGATCCGCCCGGTTCGTGCGCGATCGTACGAATTGCCGTCGTCCATCGTGAGGCGGCTTCCGGCGTGTCCGCGTCCTTCCACGCATCAACAAGCTCGACGGGAACTTTCACGATACGACTCTTCGGGTGTCGTGAGATCTCTCGCAGACCGCTGTGGCTCCACGCGGCAATCGACTCGATCGCCTTGCGACATCGGAAGTCATACCATGCCAGGAGAGGTTCTACGGCCCCCCCCTCCAACACCCGTGGTAGTAACGCCCATACGCCAGGTCTTCGCTGCGACAGGACCCACGATACTGCCTGCCGCGACAGCAGCGGCAAATCGCAGGCCGTCAGCAACCACGTCGCCCGAGGCGCCCAGCGCATAGCCGCCAAGAGGCCGGCCGTGGGCCCCTTAGTACCAGGCGAGTCTGGAAGATGCGGCAGATAGCGAAGGTCCTCCGGGACATCTCCGCGGCCAGCAAGCACCACTTGCGAACAGCAAGCCTCCAGAGCAGAAACGGTTCGGTGCAACCAGGTTCTGCCGGCTCCGTCAGCATCTGGAAGCAGATGCTTCGGACATCCCATCCGCGTGCTGCGGCCTCCGATCAAGACGCAGCCGAACACCGGGGCAGTCCGCGATCGTTCGCTGACAAACTGCAGAAGGACGTTCTCAAGCACGGAATCACGATCGGCCGCCCAGGGCAAGATCGGGTCAAAGGGCCCCAGATCATCTGGTGGCGAGTGTTCATCGCGCCCGAGAAGCCACGTCTTCCGGCACGGGAGCCGCTTGAAGCCTTCGAGCAGGATAAGGTCGTAACGAGCGGCAAGACGGTCGAGCTCCCACTCCAGCGACGCGTCTTCCTGATGGAGACTTCGCGAAAGTGACTCGCCGGGCCCGCGCACGATAACATCTGCGCCTGCGAGAAAGAGTCGATCGCTATCCTTGTCCGGACAGTCGCGGTCGATTCCATGGACGTCATGTTTGACCACGGCGACCCGAAGCCCACGCCGGACAAGCCGAGGCAGGATCCTCGCCAGCAGCGTCGTCTTCCCCGAGCCGCTATAGCCGCAGACACCGAAGACAGGTAGTGAGTCAAACATGAGCTGACTTCAATGAAATGGGTCGCCCGCAATCCGATACTTCGCCGCGCAGCGTCGCCAGGCCGTGTGGGAGAGCAGGTAGCACCACGCTCAGGTTCTCGCTTGCGGCCCGCACGGAACCGGGGAGATTCAGGATCAACGTCCGGCCACGGATGCCCGACGCTCCGCGGGAAAGCATGGCATGAGGGGAACACTGGAGCGACGCGGCTCGCATTGCCTCATCCAGTCCGGGCGTGAACCGTTCCACGACGCTTCGGGTCGCCTCGGGCGTGACGTCGCGAGGACCAAAGCCGGTCCCCCCAACCGTCACGACCAGGTCGATGGAGTGCCCATCGCAGTAGTGCCGAAGCCGCTCACCAATCGTATCTTTCTCATCCGGCAGGATGTCATTCGCGAAGACATGGGCGCCAAGTCCACCCTGAAGAAGCGAAGCAATTGCCGGACCGGCGGTGTCCACACTCTCGGCACGGCTGCAACGGTCGCTGATCGTCAGGACAACAGCCTGGAGTGTCGCACGTGCGACGCTGTGGGTCACCACGGCCTCGACGCCGGCCAACACTTGGCCGCTCGCCTCCACGCGGGCGAAGAGCCCCCGGCGCGGCATAATGCAGTCACCCGTGAGGTGATGAATGCGACATGGGGCATGACAGGTCTTGCCGATCTGAGTGATCGAGAGCACAACGCTCGTTCCCAGGCGAATCTGCGAGCCGAGGCCAAGTTCGCCTAGCTTCAGCCCGGAAACAACGAGGTTCTCGGCGAATGCACCCGGTTGCAGATCGGGCAAGCCGTTGCGCCGAACCTCGTCAATATCCGCGCCGTCCAGTAAGCTAACTTGGCGATGCCATGCCCCGGCATGGGCGTCCCCTTCGATGCCGTGGTTGGCGGCAAACGTTGCCTGCGCGACGGGGGTCTTGCGTTCCCCCTTGCGCTGACTGATACAAACCGCTTCGACTCTGCCCATCGCTTCACTCCTTTCGCCGCCAGTGCCCTGATTTGCCCCCTTGTTTCTCCAACAACCGAATCGGTCCGATAGTAATGCCCTTTTCCAGCGATTTCACCATGTCATAGACGCACAGGGCTGCCACGCTGGCTGCCGTCATCGCTTCCATCTCAACGCCGGTGCGTCCCTGGCACTTGACCGTCGCCACGAGCCGCACCCGGCCGGCCTTCAACGTAGCAACGACGTCAACGACATCCAAAGGAAATGGATGGCAAAGGGGAATCAACTCGGGCGTGCGTTTCGCGGCCATGATTCCGGCGAGTCTTGCCGTTTCCAGCACATTCCCTTTCGCACCGCCCCCCTGCTGCCGAATCATCCGTGCCACGGCCGGCCCGACCTCGACCCAGGCCTCGGCCACGGCGGCTCGCCGCGTGGACGGTTTGCCCCCCACATCCACCATGCGTGCGGAGCCGTCGGCAATGTGGGTCATCCGTTTGGGCGGAGCCTTTGCTTTGCGGGAAGTGAGATCGGTCCGCATGGGGTTCTCCATCATTCAAATGCGATGTGCCAGGAGACTGAAGGAGAGCGTGTGCCCGATCGGCAGTTCCTTCTGGCCCGGCGGCACTTCGACATACGCGTTGGCTTCATGGGAGTGGAAAATGTCGGCCGAGCTCGCCGCCGAAAGCGGGAGGATAGTCCAGCCATCGGGCGAGGGCGCCTCCGACTGGACCACGGCCGGCACGAACCGTGTTCGGCCACGGTCGGGCTGAAGCGGTGCGAGGAGGTGTCCCTGCCCGGTGGCCGTCTCGGTGCCGCGGCCGCCCATTCCGGCAATGGCGGCTCTCACATAGCGGCAGAAACAGAAGTGACATGCCAGCGGATTGCCCGGCAGCCCGAAAAGCAGGCTCCGGCCTCGCCGGGCCAGCAGCAGCGGCTTGCCGGGTTTCTGCACGACCTTGTGGAAGAGGATCTCCGCACCCCCGTCGAGGAGCACCTCGGGGACGAGGTCGAAGGTACCCACCGAGGCTCCGCCGCTGAGCACGACAAGATCGCATTGCCCTGCCTCATCGAGGGCGGCACGGATGGCGCCGCGGTCGTCGCCCACCAGCCTGCACATCGGCAGTGCCAAGCCGGAATCGAGTGCCAAGGCCGCTAGCATGAGGCCGTTCGAGTCGCGAATCTGGCCGTCGCGGGGGCGTTGCGAGCCGACGACGAGTTCCTCGCCGGTGACGATCAGGGCCATCCGCGGCGAGGGAATCACCGCAATCTCGCGCCGGCCGATGCTTGCCAAGGCGGCGATTGCCAACGGCGTCACTACGGCGCCGTCCAGGATGACTTCCTCGCCCGCTGGACAGTCGCTGCCCACTTCGGCGATATGTAAACCCGGCGGGATCGTCGCGGGCAAGACCACCCGGTCTGCGTCGTAGCGGATGTGCTCTTTCTGCACGACGGCTTCCGTGCCCGGCGGGCAGGCGGCGCCGGTCATGATCTCCACGCACCCCTGCGGGGTCACGCGATGAGCCATCGTTTCGCTCCCCGCTGGTTGTCGGCCGACGACGGCGATGGCTTGACCGGCGGAAGCCAGGCTCACTGCGTAGCCGTCCATCATGGCACGCCGGAAGGGCGGATAGTCACGATCGGCGTGAACCGACTCGGCCAAGGGCCGGCCCATCGCGTCGAGTAACGGTACTTGCCGGGCGGGCAATGGCGTAGCAGCATCAAGGACTATACGATAGGCTTCGGCGGGGGAAACCATGGTTGATACGCGACTCGTTGGACTGTGGGCGAGAGACATTGACCGATCTCCTGGTTAACCGCCGATCCATACCATTTGCCGCTTAGGCCAGGTTTCGCCCGGCGAGCACTTCGCTACGAGACAGGTACGTATTCGCCCGGCGATCTCGTCCTCGTCACCGCGATGAAGTGGCGTCAGCAGGTCTTCGATGTGCGGGCTTCGCAGGCACGACACAAGGCGGCCGCGACAATCGAGCCGCAGGCGGTTGCACTTTGCACAAAAAGGATGCGACACCGGTGTGATAAGACCGATCGTCACGGGGCGTCCCTCAACCGTGAAGCAATATCGCCGAGCCGTTCCGTCTCCATCCAGTTCGCCCAGGCAGGCAAACTCCTGTTCCAAGGCCGTCAGTGCCTCGTTGGCTGGCAGAAAGTCCGTTGCAAAAAGCGTCGCTCCCGGGCCGCACGGCATCAGTTCAATGAAGCGGATCTCGCAGCCAGAATCGACCGCCAATCGCACAAGCGAGCCCAGACGGCCACCGTTCACACGGCGGATAAGCACGCTGTTGAGTTTGAGCTTCACAAAGCCTTCGGCCTGAGCCGCTCTGATTCCGGCCAGCACGCTGTCAAGCTGACCGCCGCGAGAAAGCGTGGTAAAGGCCGCCGGGTCCAGGGTGTCGAGGCTGATGTTCAGAGCGTCGAGGCCCGCCGCACGCAGCGGTCCGGCCAGCCGCAACAGCAATGAACCGTTCGTCGTCAACGCCAGCACTGCGTCAGGCAAGATCGCACGAAGGTTTCGCACAAGATCGACCAGGCCAGAACGCAGGAGCGGCTCGCCCCCCGTCAACCGGAGTTTGTGCAAAGGGCGCACTCGATCGATGTACCGCACGAGTTCAAGAAGCTCCTCGTTGGATGCAGATGGTGGCGAGGATTCATCGCGGGCCGCTTTGGCAGGGCGGCAATATTGACAACGGAAGTTGCAGCGGTCGGTGACCGACAGTCGCAAATACAGTGGTTGCTGGACCGTCCGGAGACAATGGAACACGCTCGTTTCCTTTCCTGGCACGGGCTGCGGCGAACCTACCAAGACCGTGCGATCCCTGGTTCGGGTCTCCTATACGGGATTGTCTTTCGATTCGAGTCCTCGCACCGCCTGGTCATCGGACACGTGACCAACTGTGCCCGATGGCGCGGTGGGACCCGCGCGCTGGCGCAGCAGTTCGGCTACAGTCGCGAGATAACCGATTCCCGACTGTTGCAGGGCCGTGGCCAGTGGCTCGGCAATCACGGCCAGATGCTCGGCCAGAAATCGCTGCGTTGCCTCGGCCGTGACCTCCCGTTCCTCGGACTGACCGCCGAGCGAAGCATACGCCTGTTTCAATTGCATAAAGGCGACAAAGCCGGTTTCGACCGCGACATGGTCTGGCGATTCTGAACAGCGAGTCTGGTAGCCGAAGGCCTCGTAGTAGGCTTGCAGTTCGGACAGCAGGCCGCCGGGCACCATCGTCACGTGGTAGCTCACTTCCCGAGGGCTCGCCGGCCCACCAGGCCCGAGCGTGGAGTGGTAAAGACCAGCATCAGCCTCTTCGTGGGCCTGTCGAGCGGCAGCGGACAGGCTCTCGTCGGCTACCTCTGCTGCCAGCAAGACCAACTCCTCACGCCACTCGGGTTCCGGTGGCTCAAACAACAGCCCCAACAGCCGCCACTCGACCGATTGTCGCAGGAGCTCGTAGGAGAGGCCGTCGGAACTCGTCGATGGATTGCTCATGGTTGCACCTCGAAAACCAAAGGGATCCAGGCGGTCCGCATCTTGCGGGCACCGACCTCCTGGCGTCCGCCTTCCCACACGGCGAAGGCGACTTGGGAGCCGTTCTGCGGTGAGAGGCCCTTGGGTAAGTCGCGGGTAATGACCACGCTCCAACCGCTCGTGGTGCGGCGGCCGGCGCCCGTCGAGTTGCCGTCTGGTTTTGGGGCGAGAGTTCCCGGGCCCTCGGCGATCAGGTCTTGGACCGGCGTGTCCCGGGGGCCGGCCATCGTGTTGCCGACCGCCCGGGCCGGCGCATAACGGCCGGCCATTTCCCGTTGCGGAGCGGACCCCGACGGCAGGGAAGTTGCTTCAAAGGGGTAGTGGTCGACCGCGGCATTCGGGTAGATGTCACGAATCGAATCGCCGCGCCCATCGACGACCGCCTGCCAGGCGGCGTTCCATAGCACGATTTCCACCCCGCGTCCCAACTCGCCCATCTGCGGCGCGGGAACTGTCGCCGCGACGACCTGGGGAAGTTGCACGGCACAGGCATCCGTGAAGCGGGCCGCACCGCCCAGATCGTCCTTCGTGGGATCGGCCCACGCCAGCCGGAATGCCAGGCGACGCCCGTCGGAAAGCGCACGAACGCGGACCTCGGCCGTCGAAAGCTTCAGCAATCGCGGCTCCACCAGATCCTGGGCGATGAGCTTGGCCACATGTTCGGGCGTTCCGTCCCAGACCGGGGCATCGGGCGTTCGGGGTAGCGCGGTGCACGCCGCCACCACCACGTCGGACAGAGGTGCCGGCGGCGGGGCCTGACGACATCCGGCCGAGAGGCAGACCGCCAAGGCACCCACGCTCGAGAGCCAGCCAATCGGGATTCGCATGAACGGGTCTCCTGAGAACCCTTCACACAACCCGGATCTCTCCGGCGTTGTCTCGGGGCAGTATCGGGTAATGTTCGGGGGTCTTATGGACAATTGCTTCGCATGACTTGATGTTTGGAGTCGAACGCCTTGCGGATGTAGACCGGCTCTTTGAGCGGCACGCGGACGATCTCGCGCCCGTTGTCCTCCAGCGCGCTGATCCAATCGTCCTGACGGCGCCAACGCGGCACGAGGCGGTCCGTGCAGCCGAACAGGCTCAGCAGGCCGGCCAGGTCGAGATCGTCCGGTGCGCTGCGGTAGGTCTGAATCGCCGTCGCCACACGGGGGCCAAACATCTGCGTAAGGAACGCGTCGGGGGCCTGGATCGGCGGAATGTAGTAGACGTTCGGCTCCAGGCCGAATTGAGGAAACAGCGGCAGTGCGACCTTGCGCACGTGCACGAGATAATCGAGGGGATTGTCGGGCTGAGCCTTCTCGGGCGGCGAGAGCCAGCCGGCCAGGCGGATCTTGCCGATGCAATTGACAAAGCACTGCGGCTGCAGCCCCTGCTCGATCTTGGGGAAGCAGGCAATGCACTTCTCCGAGGTGCCGGTAAGCGGATTGAAGAAGACCTTCTTGTACGGGCATGCCCTCACGCACTCCCGGTAGCCGCGGCAGCGGCTCTGGTCTACCAGGACGATGCCATCCTCGGGGCGTTTGTAGATCGAGCCGCGCGGGCAGGAGGCCAGGCAGGCGGGATAGGTGCAATGGTTGCAGATCCGTGCCAGGTAGAAGAACCAGTTCAAGTGCGGGACCTGCATCGCCGCGCCGCGGTCGACCCGGCCGGCGCAATCGTCCTCGCCGACGTTCGGGTAGGCGTAGTCCAGATCGTCGGGACGCCATCCGAGCACCCGCTGGCCGGCCTGGGCGGCCTCGAAGATCGTGCGTCCGGCATACTGATTGCCCTGCCACTCCTGGGCCCCTAGCTTGGTGAGAAGGTTCAGGTCCCAGGCCAACGGGTAGCAGCCGTAGGGCTTCGACTCGACATTGTTCCAGAGCATGTACTCCTGGCCTTTTCCCGACGTCCATGTCGTCTTGCAGGCGAGGGTGCAAGTCTGGCAAGCGATGCACTTGTTGAGATCGAAGACCGCCGCAAACTGCCGTTTCGGCCGGTTCTCCGGATACCAATACGACATTGACCGACCGATCTGCCAGTTGTAAGCCAATGCCACGGCTAGCCTTCCTTTCTTTTGACAGGATGCGGAACGGCGCCGACGAGGAATTCGCCGGCGAGGTAGTGCGCCATCGCTTCCGATTCGTACATGGGGCGGATGCCCAACGCCGCGGGGCGCCAGAGGCCCTCGGCCTCCAGCCCGCCCGGCTCGGCGCGGGTGATCTTCACAATCGCCTCGCGCGGAGCGCCGGTCGGACAATGGACGTCGGGCATGAACCCTTCGCCGATTCCCTGGCCGAACATCGTCTTGCGGACCAGCGAATCGGTCATCAACGTGGGCTTCAGCCAGCCGCGGGTGGCCGATTGGTGCGATCCGGAACGGAACATTGCCTGGTACGGGGTCCGTGGATTCTTCGCCAAGCCGTCCTTGCGGACCCTCTGCCCCTCCTGCGAGCCAGGGGTGGTGCCGTACATATTGAACCACATCCGCGTCACGCCTCGCGGGGTGCCCGGGTAGTACCGCGCCCGACAGAGCAGCCGCGCGAATTGATAGTCCTTGGCGTTCTTCTGCCAGCCGCGGAAGGGGCGATCCTCGGGATCGGAATCGATCCACACGTAGTCGCCGTCTTCGACCCCCAGATCCTTGGCGTCGAGGGGATGGATGTCGACGTAGCCTTCGGTCACGAAGGGACTTCGCTTGTCGCGCCGGTAGACGTCGCCAAACGGACCGAAGAGCATCGCCACCATGTCGGTGTCGATGGGCATCGTGTGGGCCCCATGGCGGTACTTCGGCGTGTGGAACACGAAGCGATAACCGTCTTTCGCCAAGGGATGGACCGATTGGCTCGTCTCGACCCAAGTCTTGACCACGTTGCGCCCGCAACGGGTTTCGCAGGAAAGATCGTCGCGGCTGACGCCGTACTTCTCCGGCCCCGCCGGACGAATCGCCTCGTGTTGCGGAGCCACGATCACGTTCGGCTCATAGAAAGTCGAGTCGACCGGCTCCCGGTGCACGGGCAGGTTCTCTCCCGCTTCGATGAATTCGTCTTCTTCGCGGTAGAGTTCCAGACGGCCGCTCTTCGTGTACCAGGGACGCGAATCGGTCACTTGCTCGTAACCGACGGCCTTCGGGCTCGTGCGGCTCTGGAGAATCGCCGGGATCCCCTCCTTCGCCTTGGCCTCTAGGTCGCGGAACTCGTAGCCCTTCGCGTTGCAGGAATGGTCGAGAATCCGCTGCAGGTACACGTCGGTGCGTCCCTCGCGGACGAACTTCCAGTAATCGTTGAACCGCGTGTCGCCAGTGAGCGCGGCCATCTTGGAGGCCACCAGGGCCAGGACCTCGATGTCGCCAATCGTGTGGAAGATTCGCTTCAGCGGCGTTCGCGGAAAGATCGAGAGGAAGGGGTTCGTGACGGAAGCCGTCATATCGGGGTGTTTCAGCTCCGCCCACGAATCAACCCCGAACACCACGTCGGCCCACTCGCACGACGTGGACCACCACCACTCGTTCACGCAGATCATCTCGATTCGCGGCAGCATGTTCACCACCATGTTGTAGTGCCACTTCACATTTCCCAGGATGGAGTTGGCATTGGCGAACCAAAGCGACTTTGTGGGAGTCGGAATGTGGGTCAAGCCGGTGAGCAGGCGATTGCCCACTCGTAGCGGGTGGTCCTCGTGGTTGTAGTAATGGGCCGATTCCGACTTCCAATACTGTCGCGGGCGCGCCGGTTTGGCCGGATCCAGCTCGATGTCAAAGGGATTTTCGTTGATGTACTGAGGGGCCCCATTGAACAGGGCAACGCGATGGTTGCCGGAGAAGGAGCCGACGTTGCCGCCGATCTTACCGACGTTGCCGGTCAGCGCCGCCACGAGAAAGATGTCGCGGTCCTTGCTGGCGTTGTTGAAGAACTGGTTCGGCCCCATCCCAAGCGCGAAGAGCGTGGTTCCCGGCTTTGCGGCGAAATGTCGGGCGAGCGACTCCACCGCCACGGCCGGCGCCCAGGTGAGCTCCTCGGTGGTCTTGGGATCGAAATGCTCGGCATACTCACGAACCAAGTCGAACACGGGACGGCAGCGGACCGTTTTGCCGTCGGCCAGTTTGACTTCAACGCTCCCCTCCAGCAGTGCTTTGCCGACCTTCGATTGCGTGCCGACCTGGTCGCGGGTCAAGGCCTGGGGCTTGGCCGAATCTTCGTTCCACCACACGTAGTCCCCCCATTTGTCGCGTATCGCGATGGGAATCAACATCTCCTTCTGCACGCCTGCCGGCGGTTCTTGTTCGCCCTCGGCCAGAACGCGGGTGCTATTGGAAAGCTCGGCCGGTTGCCCCCCGAAGACCTCTTGGGCTCGGAGGTACTTGAGCGTGTCCATGCGGACCAACAGCGGCAGGTCCGTCCACTGGCGAACGTAGTCGATGTCATAGAGACGCTCGCGAAGAATCACGTGCGCAAGCCCCAACGCCAACGCCGGTGTCGTGCCGGGGCGGACGACGATCGCGTCGTCGGCCTTGGTGCAGGTGGCCGAGTACTCGCAGGCGATCACCACGATCCGCGTCCCCTTGAGCCTCGCCTCGGTAAGCCAGTGGGCGTCGGGCATCTTGGTGGTGATCCAGTTCATCCCCCACACGACCAGCGTCTTGCAGTGTTCGACGGCCGAGAGGTCGAACTCGACGGCCTGCTGGCCGGTGACCATGGGGTGGCCGGGGGGGAGATCGGTATGCCAACTGAAGTTGTCGAAGCCCTTGGCCCCCAGGGCCTCGTCGGGCGGCACTTTGCGGATTGCCGCGTCCAGCAAGGCCAGCGAGTTGGCGAAACGATACATCCCGAAGACCCGCGTCATACCCAACAGCGGCATCCCGCCGCGAAACTTTAGCACCTGCGTACCGGCGCCCTGCGTGGCCTCGATCGTGAGCGGGTCGTAGTGTTGGGCCGCCAGCCGCTTCTGCCCCGCTTCGCCGGTGTAGGTCTCGGCGATGTTCCTCAGGGCCGCGGCGACGATTGTGGCCGCTTCGTCGTGCGACAGGCGGAGCCACTGATCGCGGGCCCGCTGGAAAAACTCCTCCGGCGGTCGTCCATCTTCCCCTCGCGGGAAGCCCGCTTCCACCCATCGCTTAAAGCCGGCCCGGACCATGCACTGGTTGACGCGGCGGTCCCCGTAGAAGCGTCGGGTTAGGACTAGGCCCTTCTGGCAGACCCGCGGGTCCCAGCGGTGGGTCGTGTGGTTGCCCTCCAGGTCGCTCGCCTCCCCGTAACGCATCGTGGGGCCGATGCGTGTCACCACACCGGAGCGTACATAGGCATTGAGGATGCAGTTGTGTGTATCGTTTGGAGCGCAGAGGAACGTGAACGTCGAGTCGTGTTTCCACAGATCCCGGTACGCCCGTTCCCAGTCGCGATCGGGGTAGGCAGCCAAGGGGTTGGTCACCGCGTCGAGGCCCCAAGCGCGGGTGGCCGACGCCACAAAGGCCCCGAAACCGGCCGCGCTGGCTGTCGCAAGAAAGTCACGGCGGGATTGATGGTTCTGGCTCATTTCCGCGTCTCCCAAGTGCGCAGGTAGGCCACAATCGACTCGATGTCGGCGGGCGTAAGGATTGGGTAGATCGTTGAAGGATTGAGGAATCCGTGCATGGCAGTGCCGCGCCTCCCTCGGACGATCGTTTCTACGAGATAATCGTCCGTCGCCGTGGCAAGCAGGATTGGATTGTTAAGTGCCGGGGCATCGAGACCCTCGCCGCCAGCGCCATGGCAGCCCGCGCAATGGCGAGTGAAGAGCTCTTTGCCCCGGCTTGGCTCAGCATTGATCCAACGCGGGGCGAGATGGACGGGCGTCGGCGCGCCCACCTCGGCCGTCTGTCGGAGGTGGGCGATGATCGCCGCGATTTCATCCTTCCGCAACCCGCCAGCCGTTTCACTCCAGGCGGGCATCCGGCGACCGGGACGCCCCAACCAGATCGTCGCGGCGAGAAACCCATCGCTGGCGGTGGCCAGGAAATCCGCATTGCCGATCGCCGGGAAGGGCGGTGTTCCGGCGAAACGCCGCCCCTCGCCTGAGGCTCCGTGGCAGGCGGCACAGAACGTGGCGTAGAGCGTGGCCCCGTCCGTCCCAAATTCACGCTGCCCGAATCGCTCCGTCTGGATGCGGTCCTTGGGCCAATAGGCTTCCGGGACATCGCTCCTCCGCAACGAGAGCACGTAGTAGGTCAATAGGTCCACTTCGTCCTGGCTCAGTCCGAACTTTGGCATCTTTGAGCCGGGGACGACGCGTGCCGGATCGCGAGTATGCTCGGAGAGCCAGTTGGCCAGCGTGTGCTCGCCCGAGACGTGGGCGAAGTCGAGTTGGCCGGGGTCTCGCAGTCCAATCCGCGTCAAGTCTGGCCCGTCGTCGCCGCCAACGCCGCCGATCTTGTGGCAGCCGCGGCAGCCGAGGGAATGGAACAGGGCTTTCGCTTCGATCAGCCGCGGAGCGCCAACCCGCGATGTCAAATACGACTCAATCGTCTCGCGATCCATGGGGGCGAACGTGGAGAGTCTGCCCTTCCAAGCCTCATGGTCGGGCCGGCGCACACGTTGGAGATGTTTTTCGTGCCAGTCCTGGTCGAATCCGGTCACTCCGACCTTCGACAGATCAGGGCCCTCCATCCCGCCGGCCCCGCCGGGGCGAAGCGTGCCGCCGCGTCCGTCGATGCGATGGCACGCCAGGCAGTCGTGCCGCTCGACTAGGTTACGTCCGCGAACCAATTGGTCTTGGCTCGGCACCTGGAGATGGGTGTGGCAGCTTCCGCAGCCGGCATACGCATACCGCGTAGGGATCATCGGCTCCGGCCAGAAGTGAACCTCCCCATGGGCGTCGGCCTTGTCCGTCGCCCGTCCCTGTCCGCCGTGACAGACCGTGCAACCGAACTCCGCCGGGTCGTGGCCGACCGGCGGGTGGGCACAAGCCGCAGGATGCCCGCTGACGCCCTGCTTCCCTGGGGCCATGCCGACGTGGCAGGTCACGCAACGATCCGTGACGCCGAGCTTCGGCACGACGACCTGACGCAGACGCACCTCCAGCGGGCCAGCATCGGTCTGGACCGAGGTCTGGATTTGCCGCCACTCCCTCAGGAAGTTCTCCTGCACAGCCGCCGCGATCAGCAAGCCCAGCGTGCCGAGACTCGACCAGAGAAGCAGATGTTTGTTCTTGTTCATTGCCATCAGTGCCTGGGCCAGTCGGCGGGAGACCAGTAGAAATCCCAGTTCGGACCGCGGAAGTAAGTGCCGACCACCGTCAGCACGAGGAATCCGCAGAGGAAGCAGGTGAACAGCGCCAACGCGCCGGCCCGGGCCGACCCGTATCGCTTCACGATCCACAGGGAGTAAGCGGCATACATGGCGGCCAGAATCGTGCCGGGGTTGATCGCCGTAATCACCAACTGCGGGATTCCTGGAAACCACTCGCGCAGCCAGCCGAAGCGGATGGCAAAGGCCTCGATCGCCAACACGGCCACCAGGCCGAACCCGAGCGACCCCAGGACCAGTCGCACGCCGCCGGGCCCGCCAAACCACAGGCCCGTTCCGGTCTCTTCCCGGTCGAGGAACGGAATTAGCCCGAGCCCGACGAGGACAATCATGGGGATCCCGACTCCGCCCATGAACGCCGAATAGGCCACCAACTCCTGCAACCCCAGGAAGTACCAGGGGGCTTTGGCGGGGTTCTCGGGAACACTCGGATTGGCCAACTCCTTCAATGGCGCGTCGGAGACCATCGCCAGGGCAAGACAGAGGAAGAGCGTCACCATCAACACGCCGAGTTCGGCATAGAACAGGTGGGGCATCGAGGGGACCGTGTTTTCCGGCCCGCGTCCGACGGCGGGAGAGACGCCCCTGACGACCGCCGCTAGATGATAGGTCTTGGCCGGCGCCTCGGTAAACACCGGATAAACGTCTGATGCGGGTTCCAGACGCTGATCGGCATCCACGGGCCGGGTCATGCCTCCATCCTTCCGGATTCGCCAGAAGTGGACCGCCAGCAGTCCTACGACTGCCAAGGGGAGAATCGCCACATGCAGCACATAGAAGCGGATCAGGGCCTCTTCCCCGACGATATCGGAGCCCAAGAGCAACTGCCGCTGCAGTCCACCCGGATCAAAAACCTGTGTGATGCCATGCACGTCGGTCAGTTCTCGGGGCGACTGGGCGATATTGGCGCCGATCGTGATCGCCCAGTAGGCGAGTTGATCCCAAGGCAGCAGATAACCGGTGAAGGAGAGGCCCAGCGTGACCACCAAGAGGCTCATGCCGATGAGCCAGTTGAACTCGCGGGGTTTTCGGTAAGCGGCCGTGTAGAAGGCCCGCGCCATGTGAAGCAACACGGCAACGACCATGATGTTGGCCGCCCACCGGTGGATGTTGCGGATGAAACGGCCGGTCGGCACGACAAAGTGAATATCCTTGATCGAGTCGTAGGCCACCTCGGGGTACGGCTTGTAGTAGAACATCAACAGCACCCCGGTCACGAGCGCAATGAGGAAGGCAGCGGTAGCCGCGATTCCCAGCCCCATAGTCGTGGACCACCGCAAGCTCCAGCGATGCGTCCGCACCGAGTGAAGATGGAGGAAGACATTGCCGAACACGAAGTTCGACCGCGTGCGATCGGTGGTGGGAGGTCCATTGCGCAGCGCCGAGTCTCGAATGCGCCACGGGGCTCGGACGAGGTCTCCCAAGAACTTCCGCAGCGGCCTGTCTTCCGTAGCATTCGTGTTCATACGCGCACCTTGGTTCCTGTGGAGACCGTCGCGCCCTCATCGATCAGACATTCCGAGCCGCTGATCGTGACGGGGTGCCAGGGAAGCGCCTTGGGGGCTGGTCCGCGGAGCACGCTTCCGTCGGCCGCGAAGTGAGAGCCGTGGCACGGGCACTCGAAGCCTTCCGGCACGGGCTTGACAATACAGCCCAGGTGCGTGCAGACCGTGGAAATCGCGTACACGCCCTCCGCATCGCGGAAGAGGGCCACGCTGCGACCCGGCGGCACGAAGGGCTGGCCGGGCGCCAGCGACTCGGGAAACGTCACGCGGAACTTCTTCGACGGGGAGGTCAGCACGGCCGCCTTGGGCAACCGCAGCATTCCCAGGCCGGCGAAGGCGAGGGCCGCCAGCAAGGAGCCCAGGGCCGAGAGCCCCAGGACATCACGACGCGGCACGGGCTCCGGATCAAGGCGAGAGCGAGACTCGGCGAGCGGGACGGTCATAGGGTCCTCCATTGGGTCGAACAAGCCACTCGCTCCATGCTGATCGCATCCGCCGGGCATCGCATGGCGCACAGCGCGCAGCGGATGCAACGGTCCTCGTCCTTGAGGATGGCCGAATGCTCCGCTCGAACGGCGTCTGCTCCGAGGAAGGTGTCGACGAGAGCGTCGAGGTCCGCGCCCGGTTCGATCTCGGCCAGGGAGGCCAGTTTCAGGCATTGCGTGGGACAAACATCGATGCATCCGCCGCACAGCACGCATCGGCTCCCGTCGAACACGGGCGTGACCCCGCAATCCAGGCAACGCGACGCTTCCCGCTGTGCCTCGGCAGGGCTGTAACCGCATTCGACGACCATATCCGGTCGGCGCAAACGCTCTACCGGCTCAGTCGTTGGAACCGGTGCACGGCGGATGGCCTCGTAACCCGGCTCCCGCTGATACCGTTCCAGCGTCAGATGGACGGTGATTGCCTCGGCCGCAAGCTGCCGCCCCGTAACGTGACGGTACACCGATCGCGCGGCCGCTTTGCCCGATGCCACGGCGTCGATCAGTAATCTCGTGCCATGGGCCAGATCGCCGATGGCGAACACGCCATCGGCGGTGGTGGCCAGCGTGTCCGGATCGACTTTCGGCCAACCGGGGCGGTGCTGCTCGATGTCCGTGCCGCCGTCTTCCAGGAACGCGAGGTCCGTCGCCTGCCCGACCGCCAACAGGACCGTGTTGCAGGGGACCGTCCGGCGTTGGACGTCGTCGTACTGAGGCGAGAAGCGGCGGTTTGCGTCATAAACCCGAAGACAACGACGGAAGGTCACGCCGCACACCGCTCCGTTGGCGTCCCGCTCGATCGCCACCGGCCCCCAGCCGCCCATCCGCTCGATACCCTCTTCATCCCCCTCGATGATCTCCACGGTGTCGGCCGGCATGTCTTCGAGGGTCTCCAGCGACACCAGCGTGACCTTGCCGGTGCCGGGCCGCCGGGCGGCGGTACGGGCCGTGTCGAGGGCGATCTGACGAACGACCGTCCGTGCGACGTCATAGGCCACGTTACCACCACCGAGGACCACGACCTCGCGTCCCATCTCCAGCGTCTCCCCCAACGCGACCGCACGCAGGAGGTCGACACCGCCGAAGACACCCGGGCCGCTTTCGCCGGGAAGCCCGAGACTCCGCGAGCGTTTGGCGCCAACGGCGAGAATCACGGCCTTATAGTCCCGTCGGAGACTGGCAAGCGAGACGTCTTTGCCCACAGTTACGCCGCAATGGATCTTGACGCCCAGGGCCTCGATGACCGCCACTTCCCGGCGGATCAAGTCGCGCGGCAAGCGGTAGGCCGGCACGCCCAAGGCGAGCATGCCCGCCGGAATCGGCTCCGCTTCAAATACGACCGGACAAAACCCCATCAGGGCAAGGTCGTGTGCGGCGGCCAGCCCCGCAGGTCCGGCGCCGACAATGGCGATCGACTCTCCCCCGGCCGGCACGAACTGGCCGGCGACGCCTGCGCGGAGCAGCGAGGCCATCTCCTCGGCGTCCGCCGACGCTGGGGGCGTCGCCCCGCGAAGGGCCTGGAGGGCCTCCTCCGCCGTGCAATCGTCGAAACCGGACTGTTCATAGGCGAAGCGTTTTAACGCGCGGATCGCCACGGGCCGGTCCTGGGCCACGAATCGTCCGTCGGCATCGACGCGGGGCACCTTTCCGCGTCGGCAGGCCGCCTCACACGGCGCGCCGCAGATGCGCCCACAAATCGACGCCAGCGGATTGGGGCCTCGGGCGATCAGGTACGCTTCTTCCAAGCGCCCAGCGGCAATGGCTCGCACGTATCCTCGGGCATCGGTATGCACCGGGCAGGCAACCTGGCAGGCGATCAGGTTGCGATGATAGCCCGCACCGGGAATGTCCACATGGATTGGAGCCAGAGGGTTCATCGACGGTCTCCCTTAGCCTGTCGCGGTTCCAGCCTTTCTAGAGTGCTTCTTGCCGGGCCTCTTCGAAGGCTTTGGAGATTCAACAACTGCGATCGACTGAAGCCGAGGACACGGGGCCAGCCAGCACTGCACCTGATTGGCAATGGAAGGGGCGGGGCTCGGCCGGCTCAAGAAATCCGCCAGTGTCCAGCGGGAAAGGACACTCACGATGGCGTGGTGAAGTTCGACCCCCGCTTGGTGAAATGCGCAGGTCTTTGACGAATCCGTGGCATCGCTGCAGAAGTCGCCGAGGATGGTGCCTTGACAGGCCTCGACGACCGAGAGCAGAGAGATGTCACTGGGGGGACGATTAAGCGAGACTCCCCCGGCGACACCGCGGTGAGCCTTGAGTATCCCCACCCGGACAAGATGTCGGACGACTTTGGCGAGATAGGTAGGCGATTCGCCGAGATGCTCGGCCATCAATCGCGGCGACCAGG